>NZ_JBHUEA010000015.1:0-90469 GCF_042680685.1 Amnibacterium endophyticum
CTCCCCACGCCCGCTGCGGCGGCGCGGCGCGCGTCTCGGCGGCGGGCGCGGTCGGCTCGAGCGCCTGCTCGCCGTCGACCCGCGGCCGGAACTTCACCCGCAGCCCGAGCACGTCGAGGATCGCCGTGCGCAGCACCTCGCTGACGCCGCCGCCCGTCGCGGTCGGCCGGAACCCGTCGACGTCCTGCTTGCTCACGAACGAGAGCGTGAGCACGTCGCCCTCGAGGGCGCGGGGGTGCGTCGTGTAGACCACGGCCCAGGCGCTCCGCTTCGCCCGCTGCACGGTCTCGAGGATCTCCGGCCAGGCGTCCCGCACGTGCTGGATCGTGACGGAGCCGGGTGACGGCGCGGCCTTCGGCGCCGCTGCGGGTCGGGGCGCCGGGGCGTCGGCCGGAGGACGCGGTCCGCGGGACGCCGGAGCGAGGTCGGGCGCGGGCGGGGCCACGTCGAAGGAGGGCGGCGGCACCGACGCGGGCTGCCTCCCGGAGGCCTGCGTCGCGGCGGGCTGCACCGCGGCGGCGGGAGCCGCGGTCGCGGTGGCCGGACGGGCGGGCGCATCGGCGGTCGCGGTCTGCGGCTGCGCTCCGGCTTCGACCACCACGCGCCGCTCGAGCCGCTCGAGCCGCGATGCGGCGGCGTTCGCGTCCGTCGGAGGCACCAGCATCCGCGCGGTCATCAGCTCCAGGTGGAGCCGCGGGGAGGTGGCGCCGACCATCTCGTCGAGGGCGGCGCTCACGACGTCGGCGATGCGGGAGAGCTCCGCCGCGCCGAAGCGCTGCGCCTGCACGGTGAGCGCCGCGATCTGGTCGGCGGGTGCGCCGCGCAGCACGTTCGCGGCGGCGTCGCCCGTAGCCGCGACGACGATCAGGTCCCGCATCCGCTCGAGCAGGTCCTCGACGAACCTGCGCGGGTCCTGCCCCGTCTGCACGATGCGGTCGACGGCCTGGAACGCGCCCGCGGCGTCGTGCTCGGCGATCGCGGTCACGACCTCGTCGATCAGCTCGGCGCCGGTGTAGCCGAGCAGGGCGGTCGCCCGGTCGTACCGCACGCCCCCGATCCCCGAGCCCGTCGACGGGTCCGAACCCGCGATCAGCTGGTCGAGCAGGGACAGCGTGTCGCGCGGGGACCCGCCGCCGGCCTTGACGACGAGCGGCAGCACGCCGGCCTCGACCTGCACCCCCTCCTCCTCGCAGAGCGAGCCGACGTAGTCGAGCAGCTGCGCGGGCGGGACGAGCCGGAACGGGTAGTGGTGCGTGCGCGACCGGATGGTGCCGATCACCTTCTCGGGCTCGGTGGTCGCGAAGACGAACTTCACGTGCTCCGGCGGCTCCTCCACCAGCTTCAGCAGCGCGTTGAACCCCTGCGGCGTCACCATGTGCGCCTCGTCGAGGATGAAGATCTTGTAGCGGTCGCGCGCGGGCGCGAACACCGCCCGCTCCCGCAGGTCGCGCGCGTCGTCGACGCCGTTGTGGCTGGCCGCGTCGATCTCCACGACGTCGAGCGAGCCGCCGCCCCCGCGACCGAGCTCCACGCAGCTGGGGCACGTGCCGCAGGGCGTGTCCGTGGGCCCCTCGGCGCAGTTCAGGCAGCGGGCGAGGATGCGGGCCGAGGTCGTCTTGCCGCAGCCGCGCGGCCCGCTGAACAGGTAGGCGTGGTTGACCCGGTCGGTGCGCAGCGCGGTGCGCAGCGGGTCGGTGACGTGCGCCTGCCCGATCAGCTCGGCGAAGGTCTCCGGCCGGTAGCGGCGGTAGAGGGCGGTGACCATGGCAGGAGGGTACGCGCGGGCTCGGACACCGCTCGGCGCGTCGCAGCGGCGCGCGCCGCGCCCGACGGCACCGCACGCGGCCGCCCGGAGCCGCCCGTCGAGGACGCCGAGCCGGCGCCGTGGAGGGGATGCCCAGCGCGGCCGCATAGACCGGGACGCCCCGACCAGGAGGCGAATCCCCGCATGCCCAGCGACCCGTCCGGCTCGAGCGCCCCCGCGCCCGCCGTCCCGCAGCCGCTGCCCGCGCGGCTCGTCGGCGGCCGGTACGAGCTGCGGGAGCGCATCGGCCTCGGCGGCTCCGGCAGCGTCCATCGCGGGTGGGACCGGCACCTCGGCCGCGCCGTCGCGGTGAAGGTGGTCCCCCTCGAGCCGGGCGGCCCCGCCGCCGGCGACCGCAGGTCCGAGGTCGGGATGCTGGCCTCGATCGCGCACCCCGCCCTGGTCGCGCTGCACGACGCGGTGGTGGAGGACGGCGCCGAGCACCTCGTCATGGAGCTGGTCGAGGGCGGGTCGCTGCGGGACCGGCTGCTGCTCGGCCCGCTGACCCCGGCCGAGCTGCACGCCGTCGCGACCGACGCCGCCGAGGCGCTCGCGCACGTGCACGCCTTCGGCGTCGTGCACCGGGACGTGAAGCCGGCGAACCTGCTGCTCCCGGGTCGGGCCCCCGGCGGGCGCTCGGCGAAGCTGGCCGACTTCGGCATCGCCCGGCTGCTGGAGGGAGCGACCTCCTCCACCAGCGTCGTCGGCACGGCGCGGTACATCGCGCCGGAGCAGCTGGAGGGCGCCGCGGCGGCGCCGCCGGCGGACGTGTACTCCCTCGGCCTCACCCTGATCGAGGCCGCGACGGGGCAGCCCGCGTTCCCCGGCTCGGCGGCCGAGTCGCTGACGGGGCGGCTGCTGCGCGACCCGGCCGTGCCGAGCCACCTCGGGTACGGCTGGCGGTCCCTGCTCGCGGGCATGGTCGGCCGCGACCCGTCGTCCCGGCCCACCGCGGCGGAGGTCGCGGCCCGGGTCGCAGCGCTCGAGACCGCCGTCGACGCCGAGTTCACGGCGGAGCTCCTCCCGGAGCGGTTCGAGACGACGATGCCGCTCGAGCGGCCTGTGCTCGTCGGGGCGACGCCGCCCGCTCGCAGCCGGCTCCGGCCCCGTCGACGCCTCCTCGCAGCCCTTCCACTCGCGGCGGTCGTCGTGGTCGCCGGCGGCTACGGGCTGCTCGCCGGTCAGACCGCCGAGGCTCCGGGGCCCGTCGCGCCCGTGGGCGCCGCGACACCGACGCCGTGCTCGACCGCGATGCCCGTCGCCGACGTGAACCCGCCTGCGACCGATCCGGACGACGGGTCCGCCGTGCCGGTCCGGGAGGTCGCGGCGAGACGACCCGCCTCGGAGCCCTCGCCGACGCCGCGGTCGGAGCCGGCGGCGACGACGAGCAGCCCGGCTCCGACCGCGCGCCCCGCTTCGAGCGGCCAGGAGGCCGCCGCGCAGCCGGCCGACCGCGCAGGGCGGCCGGGCGGAGGCGGATCCGAGCGCAGCGACGCCCCGCAGCAGCGGAAGGCCGCGGACCGGCAGGCCGCCCCGGCGAAGCAGGGAGGTGCAAAGAAGCAGGCCGGCCCGAAGAAGGAGGGCGGCTCGAAGAAGCAGAGCGGTGCGAAGAAGCAGAGCGGTGCGAAGAAGGAGGGTGGCTCGAAGAAGCAGGGCGGGCCGGAACGGGTCCCCCACGGGCACGGGTAGCGGCTGCAGCACCATCACCCTCGAGCGACTGCTGGACTTCGCGCAGGTACCTTCCTATTCTGTACGCATGCCTCGACGACGAGCCGGAGACCTGGTCCCGATCGAGCGCGCGATCCTGCACGAGGCCGCGCGCTTCGCCGAGTCGGAGGAGTCGTTCCACGGCTTCGGCATCGCTTCCGCCCTGCAGGGCGACGCGAAGCGGCTGGTCGGGCACGGGACCCTCTACAAGGCGCTCGGCCGCATGCAGGACGCGGGGCTGCTCGCGGCGCGGTGGGAGTCGCCGGAGATCGCGGCGGAGGCGGGACGACCGCGGCGGAAGCTGTACGACCTGACGCCCGCAGGCGAGGCGGCCCTGCGCGCGCAGGAGGCGCGGGTCGCTGCGCCCGCGTTCCGCCCCCTCCCCCGGGGCGGCACGGCATGACCGGGCGGCGCGGACCCGCCGCCTCCTGGGCGCACGGGCTCGTCGTCGACTGGACGCTCCACCTGGTCCGCGGTCTGCCGAGGGAGGTCGCGGACGACCGGTTCGAGGAGATCGTGTCCGACCTGTGGGAGCAGGAGCGGTCGGCGCTGCAGCGCGGCAGCGGCGACCTCGCCCTCGCCGCCTCGCTGCTCGCACGCCTCGTCGCGGGGATCCCGGCCGATGTCCGCTGGCGCGCCGAGGCGCGTGACCGGTCCCTCGCGACCGCTCCGCGCCCGATCACCCCCGCACCGGTGCGCCGCCTCGCCGACCTGGCGCCGGAGAGGCCGTTCGACCAGACCAACGGCACCACGGCCTTCGACGGCGGACCGCTCCACGACGCGAGCGACGCCGAGCGGGACCTGATCGACAAGGGGGTCCGGATCAACGTCGGGCTCGGCTTCTTCGGGGGCGGCGGCGGCATCGGCTGATCCGAAGCCCGGCTGCACCTCTGAACGGCGCGCCCGAGCGGTCCCGGCGATCGCCGGGCGGAAAAGGATGGTGGCGGAGGATGGGGGATTCGAACCCCCGAGGCTGTTACACCAACACGCTTTCCAAGCGTGCGCCATAGGCCACTAGGCGAATCCTCCTGGTCGCGGCGCACCGCGAGGCCGACAGGCACTCTACCCACTGCGGCGACCGCCCGCGCCGTCCCGTACACTCGTGGCGGCTCCCCGCGTGGCGCCATCCAGGCCAACTCCCCCAGGGCGGAGACGCAGCAAGGGCAACCGGGCTCTGGCGGGTGCGCGGGGGGTCCCCACCCGCTCTGGGGCGTGATCGCACCGCACCACCCCGGCTACCGTGCGCGCATGACCGTCGCCGCCGGCCCGATGGACCGCACGCTGCTGCCCTACCGGCACCTGCGCTGGCGCTCGACCACGGTCGCGCTGATCGCGATCGCCGGACCGGTCTGCGGCGTCACGACCTGGCTCGCCCTGCAGGGCGGCGACCTGGTGCCCGCCCTCGTGCTCACCGCGCTCGTGCTCGCCGCCGCGGCGGCCATGACGGCGCTCGTCGCGCGGTCCCGCATCGTGCTGACGTCCGAGGGCCTCCGCTGCTGGACGCCGCGCCGCAGCGGCGCCGCGGTCAGCCGGTCGGCCGTCGCTCGCGCCGTCGTGCGCGCGGTGCACCAGCCGGACGGCCGCGGGATCCGCAGGCACCTCTTCCTGCTCGGCCACGACGACCGCACGGTCTTCCGGATGTGCGACCGGTGGTGGACGGAGACGCAGGTGCGCGACGTGGCCCGCCACTTCGAGGTCCCGGTCGAGAGCCCCGCAGAGCCGGTGCACCTCATCGAGCTGCGGCGGACGGTGTCCCACCAGCTGCAGTGGAACGAGCAGCACCCCGTCCTGGCGCGGCTCGCGATGGTGGGCGGCGGCGCGACGGCGTGCCTGCTGGTCGGCTGGCTGGCCGGCGCCTCGCTCTAACCGACCGTCGGGCGGTCCTCCGTCCCCCAGGACTGCCCGTACCCGCCGAGCGCGGTCGGGCGGGCCATCAGCTCGAGGAACGGCAGCGCGTCGAAGGCCTCCGGCCCGAGCACGCCGACGCCCGTCCACGCGCCGGTCGCGAGCAGCTCGAGTGCGACGACGGCGGGCAGCGCGGACTGCCACACCGTGCAGGGGCTGTCGAACTCGCGCATCGTCTCGGCGTTGTCGGCGATGTGGAACAGGAGCGTGCTCCGGGGCGCACCGTCCGTGCCCGTTCCCGTGACCTGCAGGCCGGCGCAGGTCCTCCCCTCCACCCGCGGCCAGATCGTGGCCGGGTCCGGCAGCGCCGCGGCGACCACGGCGCGGGGGGCGACCTCGACCGGCCCCGCGGCGCCGCTCAGCCGGACCGGCACCTGCGAGGCGAGCCCGAGGGCGTCCAGCGTCCGCAGGGCACCGACGAGGTCTCGGCCGAGTCCGCGCTTCACGGTGACCCGCTGCGCGTCGAGCCGGCGCGGCATCAGCACGACCTCCCCCTGCTCGACGGGCAGGCACTCGACCGCCCCGATGCCGGCAGGGAAGTGGAAGACCTCCGTCTCGCCGAGCGGCGGGGCGGCGGACCAGCCGCCCTCCCGCTGCCACACGACCGGCGGCGTCAGGCACTCGTCCAGGGCGGACCGCAGCCGCAGGAAGGGCACCGGGACGGGCTCGCCCCGCTCGTCCCGCACCGTCAGGTTCGCGCCGTCGCGCACGCCCAGCTCGTCCACCTGCGAGAACAGGTGGTCCGCGGCGTAGCGCGCGAAGACGTCGGACAGCCCCGGCTGCGCGGCCATGCCGACGAGCGCGAGCCGCCCCGACGCCTCCCAGTCGCCGGCCTGCGCGAACTGGTCGTCGCCGGGCTTCACGCCGACGAGCCGGTGCGGCTCGGTCGGGTGGGGCTCCGAGGGGCTCATCGTCAGGTCGAGGTAGTCGGCGCCCGCGGCCAGCGCGCCCGCGAACACCGACGGCACGAGGCGCGGCTCGACGGCGTTCACGACATGGGTGACGCGATTCGCTCGCGCGACGCGCGTCACCGCGTCGGGGTCGGCCGGGTCGACGGCGGCCGCCGTGTACCGGCCGGCGATGTCGGCTCCGTGCCGATCCGCGATCCAGCCGAGCGTGCGCTCCGCTCGCGCGGCATCCGGGTCGACGAGCACGACCGCCTCGGCGAACGTCCGGGTCGCGACGATCTTCGCGATCGCGTCCCCCGCTCCCCCGGCGCCGACGATGAGGATCCGCATGCCTGCACGCTATCGACGCGCTGCTGGCCGGGACACCGGTGGATCGGGACGGGCCGGGGACGTGCGCCCCCGGCCCGTTCCGATCCACCGCGGCGTCAGTTCGCGGGGCCCTCGACGAGGGTGACGGCGGCGCGCTGCAGGGTGCCCCGATCGTCGGTCCAGCTGACGGTGACCCGGTCGCCGGGCCGGTAGCCGTGCAGCACGGTGGTGAGGTCCGCCCCGCTCAAGACGGCGTGCCCGTCGACCGCCGTCACGGTGTCGCCTGCGGTGATGCCCGCGGCGGCGGCGGGCGTGCCGTCCAGCGCCCGGGCGACCAGGGCGCCGTCGCTGCTGCTGCGGGTGTCGATGGAGACGCCGAGGAAGGCGGGGTAGCCGATCGTGATGCCCGAGCCGGCGCGACCGGACTCGATGCGGCTCGCGATGGAGACCGCGGTCGCGATCGGGATCGCGTAGGAGTCGGGCTCCCGCGTGCCGCTGCTCGCGGCGGTGTCGATGCCGACCACGGCACCGGCGCTGTTCACCAGCGGGCCGCCGGAGTCCCCGGCGACCACGTCGGCGTCGTGCTCGATGAGCCCGTGCAGGGTCTCGGAGGCGGCCGCCCCCTCCGCCTGCGTCGTGATCGTCCTGCCCAGCGCCGTCACGGTGCCGGACGCGGCGGTCAGCTCGCCGGTCCCGCCGGCGTTGCCGACGGCGGTGACCGCCTGCCCGGTCGTCGCCGCGGTGCTCGCGAGCGTCGCGGTGCGCAGGCCGGAGGCGCCCTTCAGCTGCAGCACGGCCACGTCGTCGGTCGGATCGGTGCCCACGACCGTCGCGATGTAGGTCCTCCCCGTGGACTCGACGGTGACCTGGATCGAGGTGGATCCGGCGACGACGTGGTTGTTGGTGAGGATCTCGCCGTCCACGGTCAGCACGATGCCGGTGCCGGCGGCCTTGCCGCGCTCGTAGCCGAGCACGGTGTCGACGGTCACCACCCCGACCTCCTGCGCGGCGGTCGCCGCGGTGGCCGAGGTCTGCGTGCTCGTCCCGCTGCCGGAGCCGAGGCCGCCGGACGTGCCGTTGCCGGACTCCCCGCCCTGGAACCGCCCGAACCCGCGTCCGAAGCCGCCGGGCACCTGTCCGGATGTCCCCCACCCCTCGCCGGGGCTCGCCGCACCGCCGCCGGAGCTCGGACCCGCGATCGCCGCGGGCGAGGACTCGCCCGCGTGCTCGATCCGCAGGGCGCCCCAGGCGCCGCCCGCCGCGCCCGCCGTCAGCAGCAGCGCGCCCGCGATCGAGAACCCGGCGATGCACATGCCGCGGTGGCGCCGACGACGCGGGGCGAAGGCGATCGGCGGCGCCTCGGACCCCGGCGCGGTCTCGTGCAGCTCGATGTCCGACCCCTGGTCCCGCTCATCCATGACGAGGAGTAGACGCCGCCGCACCGGCAGCCCCCTTGGTGGTCCCTATGACGGAACCGTGGAGGTCGGGGAAGTCCGCTGACCGCGGCGCGGCTCGCTCCGATGACGAGGACCCCGTGCACGGCGGAGCCCCCGGGCACCCGACCGCCGGGGAAGGCGGACGATCGGGCGCCCGGGGGCTGGGAGGGTCTGCGAGCCGTCAGGCTCCGCGGCCGGAGGGGCCGCCGGACAGGTCGTAGACGGTGACGCCGCCGATGGTCGTGGCGGTGAAGTTCGACTCCACCCAGTCGGCGATGTCCGCGGAGGCGCTCGAACCGCCGTTGGACCCGCCGCCGCGCATGCCGCTGCCGATGAACCAGTGGATGCGGCCCTGGGCGACGTCCTGCTCGAACTCCGCGAGGGTCGGCGACGGATCGCTGCCGTTGAAGCCGCCGATCGGCATCACCGCCTCGCCCGAGACCAGCTGGTACTGCGCGGCGTTCTGCGAGCCGACCGCCGCCGCGGCCCACGTGTACTGCGACGCGTCCGCCTTGAGCGCGGCGACCATCGCGGCATCGACGTCCACGGCCCCGCCGAGCAGGCCGCCGGCACCCCCTCGAGCGAACGCGCCGGTCCCGTTCCCGGTCGGAGCCCCCGGGCCGAAGCCCTGGGCACCGCCGAAGGCGCCCTGCTGCCCGCGCCCGCGGAAGCCGCGGAACCCGCCGCCGAGCCCCTGGTGCGCGCCGAAGGCGCGCTGGCCGGCGAATCCGGCCCGACCGCCGGGACCGCCGCCGAACCCGGTGCGCTCCACGGCGGGGCCGGCGGTCGGCAGCGAGCCCGTGTGCGCCGTCAGCGTCGTGTCCACGGACCAGGCCGCAGGCGCGGCGAGCGCCGCGACGAGGGCGGCGGCCGCGCCCACCACCGCGAGGCGCCGGCGCAGGGGCGCGGCCACCAGCGCGGCGGCGCCGAGGAGGCCGGCCAGCACCACGACCACCCGCAGCCAGGGCAGGAAGGTGCTCGCCCGGCTCATCAGGTACACGGACCAGCCGGTGGTGCCGAGCACCACGGCGGCGAGCACGACGCGTGCCCGGAGCGTCGCGCGGCGCTGCCAGAGCAGCCACGAGCCGGTGCCGACGAGGCCGCCGATCGCGGGAGCGAGGGCCACCGAGTAGTAGGGGTGGATGATGCCGGCGCCGAAGCTGAAGGCGAGGCCGGTGACGACGAGCGTGCCGCCGAGCAGCAGCACCGTGGCGCGCGACGCATCCGTGCGCGGGCGTCGCCGCAGCACCACGAGGCCGACGACGAGCAGGACGAGGGCGGCGGGCAGCAGCCAGGCGATCTGCGTGCCGAACTCCCCGGAGAAGAGGCGGGTGATGCCGGTCTCCCCCCACATGCCGCCGCCGGTCGCACCGCCCGCGGCACCGCCGGTCACGCTGCCGGTCTCGTTCCCGGTCAGGCGGCCGAGGCCGTTGTAGCCGAAGGTCAGCTCGAGGAAGGAGTCGTCCTGCGACCCGCCGATGAAGGGGCGCATCGACGCGGGGACCAGCTCGACGATCGCGACCCACCAGCCCGCCGACAGCACCAGCGTGCCGAGCGCGCCGAGCAGGTGCAGGAAGCGGGTGCCGAGCCGGCGCGGGGAGGCGAGCAGGACGACGCCCACGAGGACGGGCAGGATCAGGAACGCCTGCAGCTGCTTGGTCAGGAACGCGAAGCCGACCGCGACCCCCGCCCAGAGCAGCCAGCGCACGCGACCGTCCTCGACGTGCCGCAGCGTGAGGTACGTCGCCAGCGTGACGAGCAGCACGAGCAGCGCGTCCGGGTTGTTGAACCGGAACATCAGCACGGCGACCGGGGTCAGCGCGGTGACCGCCCCGGCGACGAGCGCGGCCTGCGGCACGAAGTGCCGGCGGACGATCGCGTGCACGAGCGCGACCGTGAGCACGCCCATGATCGCCTCGGGCAGCAGGATCGCGAACGGGCTCAGGCCGAACAGCCGCACCGACAGCGCCATCACCCACAGCGATGCGGGCGGCTTGTCGACGGTGATCGAGTTGCCGGCGTCGGAGGAGCCGTAGAGGAACGCCTCCCAGTTCGACGCGCCCGCCTGCACCGCCGCGGAGTAGAACGCGTTCGCGTAGCCGTTGACCGACAGGTTCCAGACGTACAGGACCGCGGTGGCGGCGAGCAGGCCGAGGAACGCCGGGCGCACCCAGGCCGCGTCGGTCGCGCGCCCGCGCCAGAGGGCGCGCGGCGCGGAGCGGACACGGCCGCCGAGGCGGCCGAGGGCGGGTGCCGTGCGCGACGGCGGGGTGGTCGTGGTCATGGCAGGAGCTCCAGGTGGTCGGGCTCCGAGGCGGTCTGCTCGGAGGAGTCATGGGCCGGTTCGCGGCGCCGCCGCCCCGGCGCCGCCCGACGGGTGCGGAAGACCCAGCCGCGCAGCAGCACGAACCGGACGACGGTCGCGACGAGGTTGGCGGCGGTGAGGACGAGGATCTCGGTCAGCGGGGAGGCCTGCGGTGCAGCGCTGTGCAGCGCCAGCAGCGATCCGGAGGTGATGCCCCACGCGATCCCGAAGACGACGAGCCCCTGCACCTGGTGCCTCACAGCCCCGAGGCGCCCCGTCACCCCGAAGGTGAACCAGCGGTTCGCCCAGGTGTTGCCGATCGCCGTCGCGAGCAGCGCCAGGAAGTTCGCCGCCTGCCCGCCGAACAGCGGCCGCAGCACGAGGAAGAGCAGCGCGAACGCGATCGTGGACGCGCCACCGACCGCCGCGAAGCGGATCACCTGGCTCTTGAACGAGGGCCGGGTCGCGGGTGCGAGCGGTCGTCGCCCGAGCTCCTCCGCGATCGCCTCGACCGGGATGCGGTGGCGCGTGAGGTCGGCGAGCAGCCGGGCGATGCCGCGGAGGTCGTCCTTCGCCGTCTGCACGATGTCGACGCGGCTGTCGGGATCGTCCTCCCAGTCGACCGGCACCTCGTGGATGCGCAGCCCGGAGCGCTCGGCGAGCACGAGCAGCTCCGTGTCGAAGAACCAGCCGTCGTCCTGCACGAGCGGCAGCAGCCGCTCGGCCGCCTCCTTCGTGACCGCCTTGAAGCCGCACTGCGCGTCGCTGAACGACGCCGACAGCACCGCGCGGAGGATCCCGTTGTACGACCGGCTGATCAGCTCGCGCTTCGAGCCGCGCACCACCCGGCTCGTGCGGCTGAGCCGGGAGCCGATCGCGAGGTCGGAGTGGCCGGACAGCAGCGGCGCGACCAGGGGCCCGAGCCCGGCGAGGTCGGTGGAGAGGTCGACGTCGAGGTAGGCGAGCACGCGGGCGTCGGACGCGCCCCAGGCATGGCGCAGCGCCAGCCCGCGCCCCTTGCGCTCGAGCCGGACCGCGTGCACGTCCGACAGGGTGCGGACCAGCCCCTGCGCGACCTCGGACGTGCCGTCCGTGCTCGCGTTGTCGACGACGGTGATGCGCCAGTCGACCGGCATGTGGCGGCACAGGTAGTCGTGGAGGCGCCAGATGCTGGCCTGCAGCACGTGCGCCTCGTTGTGGACCGGCACCACGATCTCGACGTCGGGTCCGGCGCTCGTCTCAGTCACGAGCGGGACTCTGGGTCGCGAGTCTTCGCGGTTTCTCGGTCGAACCGATGACGACGGCTCGGAGATCCGATCGCCTTCCGAAGAGGCTCGGCGCGATGCCCCGGTGTCGCCCGGCGTCAGGCGGGTTGCGCGTCCGCCCGCTCGGAGGACTGCTCGGCCGCGAGCCGGGCGTACAGGCCTCCGAGCCGCAGCAGCTCACCGTGGGTGCCCCGCTCGACGACCCGGCCGGCCTCGAGCACGAGGATCTCGTCGGCGTCGACGATGGTCGAGAGCCGGTGGGCGATCGCGATCGTCGTCCGGCCGGACGACGCGGCCTCGAGCGCCTGCTGGACCACGCGCTCGGACACCGAGTCGAGTGCGCTCGTCGCCTCGTCCAGCAGCACCACGGGCGGGTTCTTCAGCAGCACGCGCGCGATCGCCACCCGCTGCTTCTCGCCGCCGGACAGCCGGTAGCCGCGCTCCCCCACCACGGTGTCGTAGCCCTCGGGGAAGCGGGCGATCGTGTCGTGGATGTTCGCCCCGCGCGCGGCCTCCTCGAGCTCCGCGTCCGTCGCGTCCGGCTTGGCGTAGCGCAGGTTCTCGCGGATCGTCGCGTGGAACAGGTACGTCTCCTGGCTGACGATGCCGATGGACGCGCGCAGCGAGTCCTGCGACAGGTCCCGCACGTCGACCCCGGCGAAGCGCACCGTGCCGCTCGTGGCGTCGTAGAGCCGCGGCACCAGGTAGCCGACGGTCGTCTTGCCGGCGCCGGAGGGCCCGACCAGGGCCACGGTGCGCCCCGGCTCCGCCACGAAGGACACCTCGCGGAGGATCGGCTCCGCCGGCTCCCCCTCCGCGGCCGGGTACGCGAAGCCGACCCGGTCGAGCTCGACCCGGCCGAGCGCCGGCCCGCTCGGCACCGGCACGGCGGCGGGCGAGTCCGAGATCGCGGGGGTCAGGTCCAGGTACTCGAAGATGCGGGCGAAGAGCGCCGACGAGGTCTGGAGGTCGAGGGCGACCCGCAGCAGGCCCATCAGCGGCCAGGTCAGCCGCGCCTGCACCGTGGTGAAGGCGACGATCGTGCCGGCGGTGATCCCCTGGTCGCCGCCCACGAGCAGCACGCCGGCCGCGAGGTACACGAGCGCGGGGACGATCAGCAGGAAGACCTGCACGGTCGCGAAGAAGCCCTGCCCGGTCATCTCCTGCCGCACCTGCAGCCGCAGCTGCCGCTCGCTCTCCTCGGTGTACCGCGCCGTCTCCTGCCGCTGCCGGGTGAACGCCTTCGCGAGCAGGATCCCGCTCACGCTCAGGGCCTCCTGCGTGATCGCGGAGAGCTCCGACAGCGACTCCTGCGTCTTCGTCGCGATGCGCGCGCGGCGCTGACCGACGCGACGCTGCACGAGGGCGAGCAGCGGCAGGAGCACCACGGCGATCAGGGTGAGCGGCGGGCTGAGCAGCAGCATCGCCACGAACGCCGCGATCACGGTGACGGTGTTGCCGACCACGGAAGAGACCGTGTTCGACAGCACGTTCGCGACGCCGCCGACGTCGTTCTGCAGCCGCGACTGGATCACGCCGGTGCGGGTGCGCGTGAAGAAGCCGAGCTCCATCTGCTGCAGCCGGGTGAACAGCCGCTCGCGCAGCGACGCGGTGACCCCGTTGCCGACCGTCGCGGTCAGCCAGGTCTGCCACACGCCGAGCACCTGCGAGACGACCCAGACGAGCACCATCGCGCCGACGATCTCGGCGAGCCGCGGCAGGTCCGGCCCGCCCGCCGGGAAGAGCCCCTGGTCGAACGCCTGCTCGGTGAGCAGCGGGGGCAGCACGGTGAGCCCCGCGGTCACGAGCACGAGGGCGATCGTCAGCACCAGCTTCGCCCGGTAGGGCTGGAACAGCTCGCGGAGACGCCGGCCGAAGTCGGGGATGCGCGGTGCCCGCGCGTTCTCCTCCCGCGCGGCGGAGGCGTCGCGCGCGGGGGACCGCACCATCCGCATGCTCATCGCCCCAGAGGCTAGAGCGGGTCGCCGACCCCGGTGCGCGTGTTCGCCGACGGCACCCGTTCGGACGCCTCCCGGCCCGGTCGGAGGCGGCACCCAGGCCCGCTCCGTAGCGTCCCGACATGAGCGATCAGCACGACCACGCCACGGACCCGACCGCGACGCCTCGCGACGGCTCCCCCGACTACGCCCCGCCGAGCGACCTGCCGCTGCCCGGCGACCACGAAGCGCACGGGGGTGGCGCGCACCGCGCCGACGGCCCCGCGGTCGCGGCCGGCCGCACGGACGACGGCGACTCCGTGACCTCCACCTACAGCGACGCCCCCGAGGTCGCCCAGCGCTCCGCCGCCGACGACGGCCGCGACGAGGGCGCCACGCGGTCCGACGCGGCGCAGGCACCGGGCGCGACGGCGCCGGACGGGTCGCCGTTCGAGAAGGGCGACCCCCGCGACCTCAACGACCCCGGGCACGTCTTCGACCAGACCAACGGCATGGTCGACGCGCTGGACGGCGACAGCGACGGGCTCGCCGGCAGCGACGAGCACAGCGCGGCGGAGAAGACGACGACGGAGAGCTGACGCAGCCCGGCGCGTTCGCAGCCGGCCTCACTACGGTGCGGCCATGAGCGACACCGCGCGCGACGTCGAGGGCGACGCCGCCGACCAGAACGAGCACCTGACGGTCGAGGACTCCGGGACGACGACCGATCCCGGAGACCTCGCCGGCACCGACGAGGAGCCGGCCTCCGGCTCGAACGGGATCGAGGATCCCGGTCACGTCTTCGACCAGACCAACGGCATGGCCGACGGACTGGACGGGGACAGCGACGGCACCGCCGAGAGCGACGAGCTGAGCGCGGCGGAGCGGGACCGCGAGGACCCGACCGTCGAGGACGACGAGGTCCGCGCGGACGACGACGGGGTGCACGACCTGCGCGACCGGTGAGCCGTTCCGGGGGCGGGCCGATGGACCCGCCCCCGGAACGCCCGGCTCAGCGCGGGTCCCGGATCCAGGCGGTGGCGTCGGCGGGCAGCAGCCGGTCGTCGCCGAGAGGCGCCGAGCAGAGCAGGACCTCGCCGGGCGGCAGCGGCGTCGCCTCGCCGAACGCGGTGACGGAGCGCCAGCCGCCCTCACGCTCGATCTCGAGCACCGACGGCCGGACGTCCGGCAGGGTCGCCGACTCGCCGTCGCCCAGCGAGGCGCGCAGCCGCAGCGCGCTCCGGTAGAGCTCGAGCGTCGAGTCGGGGTCGCCCTCCTGCACCTCGACCGCGAGATCCGCGAACCACGCCGGCTGCGGGAGGAACGCCCCGCCGTCGCCGAACCCGAACGAGCCGCCCTCCGCCGTCCACGGCAGGGGCACGCGCGCGCCGTCGCGTCCCTTGTCCGTGTGCCCGTGCCGCTCCCAGATCGGGTCCTGCAGCACCTCGAACGGCAGGTCCGCGACCTCCGGCAGCCCCAGCTCCTCCCCCTGGTACAGGTAGGCGGCGCCCGGCAGGGCGAGCATCAGCAGGGCCGCAGCGCGTGCGCGGCGCAGCCCGAGCGCGCGGTCCTCCGCCGGCTGCGCGCCGTGCGTCATCAGCCAAGCGGGCAGGTCGACGTCCGTCGGCAGCCCGAAGCGGCTGGCGTGCCGCACGATGTCGTGGTTCGACAGCACCCACGTCGACGACGCGCCCACCGATCGCGCGCGGTCGAGGCACTCGGCGATCGTGCGCCGGAAGGCGTCGCGCTCCCAGGGCACGAGCACCAGGTCGAACTGGAAGGCCTGCCCGAGCTCGTCCGGCCGGGCGTAGAGCGGCAGGCGGGACGGCGAGGCCCACGCCTCGGCGACCGCGGAGCGCGGCGGGTCGTACTCGTTCAGCACGGTCCGCCACCCGCGGAAGATCTCGTGCACCTCGTCGCGGTCGAAGAGCGGGTCGGTGCCGTCGTCGACGAGCACGTCGCGCGAGATCCGCGGGTAGCTGCGGAGCGGCTCGGCGAGGTCCTTCGCGAGCCCGTGGGCGACGTCCACGCGGAAGCCGTCGACGCCGCGGTCCGACCAGAAGCGCAGGATCCGGTGGAACTCCTCCCGCACCTCCGGGTTGCTCCAGTCGAAGTCGGGCTGCTCGGGCGCGAACAGGTGCAGGTACCACTGCCCATCCGGCACCCGGGTCCAGGCCGACCCGCCGAAGTGGCTGACCCAGTCGGACGGCGGCTCGGACCCGCCCTCGCCGGTGCCGTCCCGGAAGACGTACCGCGCGCGCTCGGGCGAGCCGGGAGCGGCGGCGAGCGCCTGCTGGAACCACGCGTGCCCGGAGCCCGAGTGGTTCGGGACGATGTCGACCACGATGCGGATGCGGGCGGCGTGCAGGGCCGCGACGACCTCGTCGAACTGCTGGAGCGTGCCGATCCGCGGGTCGACGTCGGTGTAGTCGTCGACGTCGTAGCCGCCGTCGGCGAGCGCCGACGGGTAGAACGGGCTCAGCCACACGGCGTCGACGCCGAGCCGCTCGAGGTACGGCACCCGCGACAGCAGCCCCTCGAGGTCGCCGATGCCGTCGGCGTTCCCGTCGGCGAAGCTGCGGGGGTACACCTGGTAGACGACCGCCGTCCGCCACCAGTCCGGGTCGTCGAGGTCTCGTCGCACGACCAGGAACCCTAGGGCGGGCTCGCGGCCGGCGGGCGAGCGGACGATGATGCGGCGTGTGACGGAGCGGTCGCACGAGGAGGGCGCGGCCCCGGGCGCCGGCGAGCTGGCGCGGCGGCGGCGCGACCTCTACCGGCGCGACGCGACGCCTGGCGCGGCGGCCGCGTACCGGAGGGACCTGTCGGACCTGCAGCGGTCCGTCGAGCCCGACGGGACGGCGGCGGATCCGACGCCCGCCGTCCTGCCGGCGTCCGCCCCGCCGAGCGCCGCCGCCCGACCCGGTCGGCGGCTGCTCCTGGCGGCGGTCGTCGTGGCCGCGGTCGTGGGCACGGCACTGGGGCTCGCCCTGCCGCGGCCCGGCGCACCGGCCTCGACGGCGGCGGCCCTCGCCGTCTTCGGCACCGCCCAGCGGGAGGACGACCGGCCGCCTCGCGCGCTGCTGCCGCCGGCGCTGCTGCCGGACACCACCCGGCTGCTCGGCACCTCGACGACGAGCGGGCTGCGGGTGTACGCGGCCCGGGACCGCGCCGACCGGGTGTGCCTGCTGGCGATCGAGCGGGAGCTCGACACCCTGAGCGCCTGCACCGAGCCCCGCGGCTTCGCCGCCGGGGGCCTGGCGCTCAGGCTGCAGGTCGACGTGGACCCCGTGGACGACTCCCCGGTCGTCCGGCCGCGGTGGATCGAGCCGACGTGGTCGCCCGACGGCGCCTTCGCCTTCTGAGCACGAGCGGGGTCACCGAACGGTCACGGCTGCCTGCAAACGGTTGCAACCCGTCCGGGGTTCGTCCTACTGTCGCTCGCACAGGGCGCACCTTGCATCGTGCCCTGTGCACACAGCACGACTCGATGAGGAGTTCGATGAGGAAGTCGATCCGCGTCACGGCAGCGACCCTGACGCTCGCACTCGGTGGACTGGGGCTGGTGGCCTGCTCCAGCTCGTCCCCCGCCCCCGGCAGCCCTGGCGCTGCCGACGCCACCATCCCGGCGGACCAGTACGGCCCGATCACCGTGGTGCAGGGCAAGGACAACAACGGAGTGCTGCCCAAGTACGCCGCGCTCTGGAACAAGGACCACCCGGACCAGAAGGTCACCTTCAAGGAGCAGTCGGACCAGGCCGACCAGCAGCTGCAGGACCTGCTGCAGAACTTCCAGCAGAAGCTGCCGGACTACGACGTCGTCTCGACCGACGTGGTCTGGACCCAGCAGCTCGCGTCCCAGGGCTACCTGCAGCCGCTCACCGGCCCGTACAAGCTCGACGAGTCGGGCGTGCTGCCGTCGGTGCTCGCCACCTCGATGTACCGGGACGTCCAGTACGCGGCCCCGTCCTCGACGGACGCGCAGATCCTCTACTACCGCAAGGACTGGCTGGGCGACAAGCCGGTGCCGACGACCTACGACGAGATGTTCTCGCTCTGCGACATCGCGAAGTCGAAGGGCGCTGGCTGCTACGCCGGGCAGTTCGCGAAGTACGAGGGCCTCACCGTCAACTTCTCCGAGGCGGTGAACTCCGCGGGCGGCTCGGTCGTGAACGACAAGGGCCAGCCGACGCTGGACACGCCCGAGGCCAAGAAGGGTCTCGAGACCCTGGTGAACGGCTTCAAGGACGGCGACATCCCGAGGCAGGCGATCTCCTACCAGGAGGAGCCGGGCCGTCAGGCCTTCGAGTCCGGGAAGCTGATGTTCTACACGAACTGGCCGTACCAGTACTCGCTCACCACGACGGGCGACCAGTCCTTCGCGAAGGACGACCCGAGCGCGCTCGGCATCGCCCCGTTCCCCGGCAAGTCGAGCCTCGGCGGCCACAACTGGGCGATCAGCATGTTCTCGAAGCACAAGGGCACGGCGCTCGAGTTCCTGAAGTGGTACCAGACGGCCGAGATCCAGAAGATGGGCGTCGAGGAGGCCTCGTCGGCCCCCGTGCTCGCGAGCGTCTACGACGACGCCGAGCTGGCGAAGCAGTTCCCGTACCTGCCGACCCTGAAGAAGTCCCTCGACAACGCGGTGCCGCGGCCCGCGTCGCCGTTCTACCAGGCGGTCTCGACGGCGATCCAGAACAACGCCTACGCGGCGCTGCAGGGCAACAAGTCGGTCGACCAGGCGCTCAGCGACATGTCGACGGCCATCAAGCAGGCCAGCGGCAGCTGACCCGTCCCACCACCGAGGGGGTCCGGCTCACGGGCCGGGCCCCCTCGCTCTGCTCGGTCGACATTCAAGGGAGCATGGATGACTACAGCAACTCCGCCCGCACCGCCGCGTCCGAAGGACGTGAGCGAGGCCGGGCGCGCGAGCCTCGAGGCCAACCGCCGCCGCATCACCCGCACGTCCTACGCGCTGCTCGCGCCGACGATCGTGGTCATGGCCGTGATCGTCGGCTACCCGATCGTGCTGTCGGTGGTGAACTCGTTCCAGTCGGACGCCCGTCTGGACCCCGCCACCGGCTTCTTCGTGTCCGGCGGCTTCGCCGGGCTCGAGAACTACGCGCACTGGCTCCTGCAGCAGTGCACGACGGCCGCGGGCACCGGCGCCTGCGCCCAGGGCAACCTCGGCGCCAGCTTCTGGACCGCGACGTTCAACACGTTCTTCTTCACGGTGGTCACCGTGGCGCTCGAGACCGTCATCGGGCTCTGGATGGCCATCATCATGAACCGCAACTTCCGGTTCCGCGGCCTGCTGCGCGCCGCGGTCCTCGTGCCGTGGGCGATCCCCACGGCCGTGACCGCGAAGCTGTTCCTCTTCATCTTCGCCTTCGCGGGGATCGTGAACTCGCTGCTGAACCTGCAGATCGTGTGGACGGCCGACCTGTGGGCGTCCCGGTTCGCGATCATCATGGCGGACACCTGGAAGACGACGCCGTTCATGGCCCTGCTGATCCTCGCGGGCCTGCAGCTGATCCCGGAGGACACGTACGAGGCGGCCCGCATGGACGGGGCGACGACGGTGCAGCAGTTCTTCCGCATCACGCTGCCCCTGCTGCGCCCCGCGCTGATCGTGGCGATCCTGTTCCGCACGCTCGACGCGCTCCGGATGTACGACCTGCCGGCGATCCTCACCGGGGGCGGCGGCGGTCGCGGCGACGCGACCACGACGCTGTCGATCCTCGTCGTCCGCGAGATCCAGAACACCGCGGTCAACTCCGCAGCGGCGCTCTCGACGATCACATTCCTGATCGTGTTCGGCGTCGCGTTCCTCTTCATCCGCGTGCTCGGCGCCAACCTCACGGGCGGCGAGCGGAAGTCCAAGAAGGTCGCAGGCGTCCGATGACCACCGTCGCAGGTCCCACCACCGCAGCCGCCGAGCGACCGGTCTTCGACGACCGCGCCGCCTCCCGGGTCCGCGCACGCCGCTGGCGCGCCGCGGGCAGCTCCGTCCGCACCGGCGTCCAGGCGGCGCTGATCGTCATCTGGTGCCTGCTGCCCGCCTACTGGATGGTCGTGACGGGGTTCCGCCGCTCGGACACCGTCTACGAGACGACGCTGCTGCCGACGACGCCGACCTTCGACAACTTCATCCAGGCCTTCAACCCGGCACGCAACCAGCTCGGCCGCGCGCTGCTGAACAGCTTCGGCATCGGCGTGCTCGTGACCGTGATCGCGCTGGTCGTCGGCGTCTCGGCCGCCTACGCGATCGCGCGGCTCGCCTTCCCGGGCAAGGGGCTCGTGATGGGGGCGGTGCTCGGGGCCTCGATGTTCCCCGGCGTCGCGCTGCTGACCCCGCTGTTCGGCCTCTTCACGCAGCTGAACTGGCAGGGCAGCTACCAGGCGCTGATCATCCCCTACATCGCCGGCGCGCTGCCCCTGACGGTGTGGACGCTGAACTCGTTCTTCCGCGAGATGCCGTGGGAGCTCGAGGAGGCGGCGCGCATCGACGGCTGCACGGCCGCGCAGGCCTTCCGGATCGTCATCCTGCCGCTCGCGGCGCCCGCGGTCTTCACGACCGCGATCCTCGCCTTCATCGGCAGCTGGAACGAGTACCTGCTGGCGAGCGTGCTCTCGAACGCGCAGACGCAGACCGTCACGGTCGCGATCGGCAACTTCGTCGGCAGCCAGCCGCGCGAGATCCCCTACGCCACCACGATGGCCGCCGGCGCGGTCGTCACCGTGCCGCTGATCATCCTCGTGCTGATCTTCCAGCGCCGGATCGTGGCGGGCCTCACCGCGGGCGGGGTGAAGGGCTGATGGACGGCAGGAGGCGGCGTGCGTGGCAGGAGGGCTTCGACTACGCCATCGGGTTCTTCGGCTTCTTCGCCGTCGCCTTCTGCGTCCTCTGCCTGGTGTTCCAGGTGATCGGCCGGGACGCGCTGTGGTGGGCGTGGGCGACCGTGCTGTGCGCGGTCCTCGCCGGCGGGATCTGGCTGATCCGGCGCGGCGTGCTGCGGTCGCTGGAGCGGGCGGAGGCGGAGCGCGCCGAGGGCGTCTGACCCCCGCTCGCCGTCAGGGACGACGCGAGCGGATCCAGTCGGTCACGGACGAGCGGAACGTCAGCACGCTCGCGACGGCGAGCACCACGGCGACGAGCAGCGCCTGCACGTTCAGCGGAGCGATCGAGAGCACGGTGAGCACGATGAGCCAGATGCGCGCGGTGCCGCTGCCGCGCCGCAGCCGCCACGCGGTCAGGCCGAGCGCCGCCGCGAAGAGCACGCCGATCACGAGCCCCGCGGTCGCGAACGCGGTCAGCTGCTCGGTGAGCTGCTCGGCCGTCACACCCTGCCGCGCGGTCTAGCATTCCTCTGCTCCCCGGGGCGCGGCGATCCCGCCGGCCCACCCCGAGCACGAGGCGGCCATGTCCAGCATCCATGACGTCGCGCGCTACTCCGGTGTCTCCACCGCGACGGTGAGCCGGGCCCTGCGCGGCCTGCCGAACGTCTCGCCGCGCACCCGCCAGGTGGTCCAGGCGGCCGCCGCCGAGCTCGGCTATGTCGCCTCGCCGTCCGCGTCCGCCCTGTCGAGCGGCCGGCACCGGGCGGTCGCCCTCGTGGTGCCGTCGATGGGCCGCTGGTTCTACACGGAGGTCGTCGAGGGCGCGGACGGCGTGCTCCGCACCGAGGGCTACGACGCGTTCCTCATCAACCTCGCGCTCGGCGCCGAAGGGCGGGGGCGGCTCTTCTCGCACTCGCTGCTGCGCAAGCGCGCGGACGCGGTGATCGCGCTCGGCATCGACTTCACGCCGGACGAACGCCGCGAGCTCCGCTCGCTCGCGGTCCCGCTCACCGTCGTGGGCGGCGCCGTCCCCGGCGTGCGGACGGTCGGGGTCGACGACCTGCAGGCGACCGAGGCGGCCATGGAGCACCTGGTCGGACTCGGCCACCGGCGCATCGCGCACATCGGCGGGGAGAACGAGCACGGCATGGACTACACGGTCGCGCAGGCGAGGCGGCGCGAGTGGCGCACGGTGCTCGCGCGCATCGGCGTGACGCCCCCGCCGGCGTGGTTCGGGTCCGGCGGCTTCCTGCTGCCGCAGGCGAAGCGGGCGGCGCTCGAGGTGCTCCGCGGGCCCGACCGGCCGTCGGCCGTCTTCGCGGGCTCCGACGAGATGGCCTTCGGCGTGCTGCTCGCGGCCCGCGACCTCGGGCTTCGCGTGCCCGAGGACCTGTCGGTCATCGGCATCGACGACCACTCGTGGAGCGAGTCGTTCGGCCTGACCACGGTGCGCCAGGACCCGCAGGCGCAGGGCGGGGCGGCGGCGCGGATCGTGCTCGACGAGCTGGCGGGCCTCCCGGTGCACGGCCTCGTGCACCACGCGGCGAGCGAGCTCGTGATCCGCGGCACCACCGCCCCGCCCGCGGCCTGAGACGGCCGAAGGGCGCCGCTCCCGTCGAGGAGCGGCGCCCTTCGGGCTTCGGACCTTCGGTCCTACTTCAGGTTCACCGTGGCACCGGCGGCCTCGAGCTGGGCCTTGGCCTTCTCGGCGGTCTCCTTGTTCGCGCCCTCGAGGACGGGCTTCGGGGCGCCGTCGACCAGCGCCTTCGCCTCGCCGAGGCCGAGGGAGGTCAGCGCGCGGACCTCCTTGATGACCTGGATCTTCTTGTCGCCGACCGACTCGAGGATCACGTCGAAGGAGTCCTTCTCCTCCTCCTCGGCCGGAGCGGCCGCGCCGCCGGCCGGGGCGCCGCCGGCGACCGCGACGGGCGCGGCGGCGGTGACGTCGAAGGTCTCCTCGAACTTCTTCACGAACTCGGACAGCTCGATGAGCGTGAGCTCCTTGAACGCGTCGAGCAGCTCGTCGGTGCTGAGCTTCGCCATGACTGGCTCCTTACTGCTGGGGTTGATGGGTTCCGGACCGCGGCTCAGGCCGCGGCCTGCTCCTGCTTGTCGCGCAGCGCGTCGACCGTGCGGACGGCCTTCGACAGCGGCGCGGCCACCACGACCGCACCTCGGGTGAGCGTCGCCTTCATGGCGCCGGCGGCCTTGGCCAGCAGCACCTCGCGGCTCTCGAGGTCGGCGAGGCGGGTGACCTCGTCGGCGGAGAGCGGCGCTCCGTCGAAGTAGCCGCTCTTCACGACGAGGAGGGGGTTCGTCCTGCTGAAGTCGCGCAGCGCCTTCGCGACGGCGACGGTGTCGCCGTGCACGAACGCGATCGCCGACGGGCCCGCGAGCTCGTCGTCGAAGGACGAGATCCCCGCGTTGTTCGCGGCGATCTTCGTCAGCGTGTTCTTCACCACGGAGAACGTCGCGTGGTCACGGATCTGCGTGCGCAGCTGCTTCAGCTGCGCGACCGTGAGCCCGCGGTACTCGGTCAGCAGAGCGGCGTTCGAGCTGCGGAAACCCTCCGTCAGCTCGGCGACCGTCGCTTCCTTCGTCGCCATCACGTCTCCTTCCGTCTTCTCGTCGGCCTGAAGACCCGTCCGGGCAAGGGAAAAGCCCCGGGCGCGGATGGCCACGGGGCGAGAACCGCACTGCTGCGGTGTTCACTTCGGGTCACCTGCGCTGGTCGCCGGGCTGGTGCCCGGGCCTTCGATCCCTGCGAGCAGGGACGACCGGCGGTCTTCGGCTCCGGCCAGGATAGCAGACGCTCGATCGCGCCTCGTCCGCCGGCGGGACCGACGCGCGAGAGGATCGGCGCATGGCCTGGCCCGTCACCGCCGCCCGCACCGTCTACGAGAACCGCTGGATCCGCGTCGACGAGGAGGACGTGGTCATGCCGGACGGCTCCCCCGGCCTCTACGGCGTGGTCACCATGCGCCACGACGCCGTGTTCGTCGTGGCGCTCGACGAGCAGGACCGCGTGCTCCTCGTGGAGGTCGACCGGCACACGGTCGGCCGGTCCCTCGAGGTCCCCGCGGGCGGCTCGGACGGCGAGGACCCGCTCCTCGCCGCGCAGCGGGAGCTGCGGGAGGAGACCGGCCGCGCCGCGGGCCGCTGGCAGCGGCTCGGGGGCATGACGGCGCTGAACGGGATCTGCCGCGCGCCGGAGCACGTCTTCCTCGCCCGGGACCTCCGCCTCGTCGACGACCGCGACGAGGCGCGGGTCGTGGAGGGCATCCGCGCCGTGACCGCGGTGCCGCTCGACGAGGTGCCCGCGCTCGTCTCGGACGGCTCGGTCACCGACTCCGAGACGCTCGCGGCGCTCCTGATGGCGCTCGTCGCGCTGCGCCGGATCGGCTGACCGCTCCCCGTCCCGCGCGTCGCTACGCTTCCCGACCGACAGCAGCGAGGGGACGACACGTGGCCAGCCGCACCGCGCTCCGCCGCCGATTCGGCCCGGCGACGACCGTGCTGGTCGCCTACGCGGCCGTGGTGACCGGCGGTACCGCGCTGCTCGTGCTGCCGATCGCGAAGGCGGGACCCGGTCGCTCGGACGTGCTCGACGCGCTCTTCACCGCGATCTCCGCCGTCAGCGTCACCGGTCTCACGACCGTCGACACCCCGCGGCAGTGGAACGGGTTCGGCCAGACCGTGATCCTCGTGCTGGTGCAGGCGGGCGGCCTCGGCATCATGACGCTCGCCTCCCTCATCGGCCTCGCGGTCGCCCGGCGGCTGACGCTCGGCTCGAAGCTGTCGACGTCCGTGGAGGCGCAGGGCGTCGGCATCGCCGACATCCGGCGGTTCGTCACCGGAGCGATCCGGATCTCGCTCGGGATCGAGGCGGTCGGCGCGCTCCTGCTCGGCACCTGGTTCTGGCTGACGGGCGACTTCTCCCCCGGCGACGCGGCCTGGTTCGGGGTCTTCCACTCCGTGATGGCGTTCAACAACGCCGGCTTCGTGATCCTGCCGCGCGGCCTCGTGCCCTTCGTCGGGGACCCGGTCGTCTCCGGCGTGATCGCCGCGCTCGTGCTGATCGGCAGCCTCGGCTTCCCCGTGCTCGACGAGCTGCGCCGGCACTGGCGGACGCCGAGGCGCTGGACGGTGAACACGCGGCTGGTGCTCTGGGGGTCGGTGGTGCTGACGGCCGTCGGCACCGTCTTCATCGTCGTCGTCGAGTGGGGGCGTGCCGGCACCCTCGGACCGCTGGACTGGCCGACGAAGCTGCTCGCCGGCTTCTTCCAGGCGGTGCAGACGCGCAGCGGCGGCTTCAACACGGTCGACGTCGGGGCGCTCGACGGCGCGACCCTGCTCGTGATGGACGTCCTGATGTTCATCGGCGGCGGGCCGGCCGGCACCGCGGGCGGCATCAAGCTCACGACCTTCGGCGTGCTGTTCTTCGTGCTCGTCGCCGAGATGCGGGCCCGGTCCAGCGTGAACGTCTTCGGCAAGCGCCTGCCCGCGGGCGTCGACCGCACCGCCATCACGATCTCGCTGGTGTCCGTCGCCGTCGTCGTCGGCTCGACGGTGGCGCTCACCGTCATCACCGACCAGCCGGTCGGACGGATGGCGTTCGAGGCGATCTCCGCCTTCGCGACGGTCGGCCTGTCGACGGGGGTCACGCCGGACCTGCCGCCGGCGGCGCAGGCCCTGCTGCTGGTCCTGATGTTCGCGGGCCGGCTCGGCCCGATCCTGCTCGCGTCCGCGCTCGCGGTGCGCAGCAGGCCGCTGACCTACGAGTTCCCGACGGAACGCCCGATCATCGGGTGACGGACGGCAGGAGGACGACATGGTGAGGCTGCGCGGACTGGGCGCGGGCGAGACGCTGACGGCGGTCGCCGACTCGGTCGCCGTGATCGGGCTGGGGCGGTTCGGCTCCGCCCTGGCGCTCGAGCTGATGGAGACCGGCAGCGACGTGCTCGGCGTGGACTCGCGCGAGGAGCTGGTGCAGCGGATGAACGGGCGCCTCACCCACGTGGTCCGCGCCGACAGCACCCAGGAGAGCACGCTCCGCGAGCTGTCGCTGCCGGACTTCGAGCGGGTCGTCGTCGCGATCGGCACCGACCTCGAGGCCAGCATCCTGACCGCGTCCCTGCTGCTCGAGTTCGGGGTGCCGCAGATCTGGGCGAAGGCCGTCTCGGACGCGCACGGCGCGATCCTGACCCGGCTCGGCGTGCACAACGTCGTCTACCCGGAGAAGGACATGGGGCGCCGCATCGCGCACCGGGTGCAGGGCAACCTGCAGGACTTCGTCGAGCTCGGCGACGACTTCGCCGCCGTGCGCACCCGGCCGCCGTCCTACCTCGTCGGCAAGACCGTCGCGGAGGCGAAGACGCGCGACAACCTCGGCGTCACCATCACCGCGCTGAAGCGGCCGGACGGCGGGTGGCACCACTGCACCACCGACTCGGTGATCGGCGCCGACGACCTGCTGCTCGTCACCGGCCCGACGAAGAAGGCGGAGCGCTTCGCCGCGGGCCGTTGACCGCGCGGTGCGCCGGGCGGGCGCGGACCGACGGGACGGGCGCCTCGTGACGCCCGTCCCGTCGGATCACGCCCGCGAGCGCGATTCGCGACGTCAGCTCGGGATGTAGTCGAAGACGTCCGGGTCCGGGCCGGTGCGCTCGGCGCGGTCGAGGGCGGTGATGTCGCTCATGTCCGCGTCCGACAGCTCGAAGTCGAAGATCGCGAAGTTGTCGCGCACGCGCTCCGGCGTGACCGACTTCGGGAACACGATGTCGCCGCGCTGGATGTGCCAGCGCAGCACGACCTGCGCCGGCGACTTCCCGGTGCGTCGCGCGATCCGCTCGATCACCGCGTCGTCCAGCACCTTGCCCTGCGCGATCGGCGACCAGGCCTCGGTCGCGATCTGGTGCTCGCGGTCGAAGTCGCGCATGTCGTCCTGCGCCAGGTACGGGTGGATCTCGATCTGGTTGACGGCGGGCACCACGGTCGTCTCCGCGAACAGCCGGTTCAGGTGGTGCTGCTTGAAGTTCGAGACGCCGATCGCGCGGACCCGGCCGCCCTGCAGCATCTCCTCCATCGCCTTCCAGGCGTCCACGTAGCCGCCGTCGGTCAGCGGCCAGTGCATGAGGAAGAGGTCGAGGTGCCCGATGTCGAGGGCCGACAGCGTGTCCTCGAACGCCTTCGCCGCCGCCTCGGGCGCGTGGTAGCCGTTGTTCAGCTTGCTCGTGACGAAGATCTTGTCGCGGTCGATGCCCGACTCGCGCACGGCCTCGCCGACCTCGCGCTCGTTGCCGTACATCTCCGCCGTGTCGATGTGGCGGTAGCCCTCGCGCAGCGCGACGAGCGTCGCCTCCTTCGTGTCCTCCGGCGGGATCTGGAAGACGCCGAAGCCCAGCTGCGGGATCTCGACGCCGTTGTTCAGCGTGATCATGGGGACTGCACCGGTCGTTGCCATGTCATCGACGCTACGCGCGCACGGCTGATGCCGGCCTGACGGGCGGTCGGGCGCTACGGTCGCTGCGTGCCCGGCGATCTCGGCCCCGATCCGTTCCCGGCCGGCGTCTCCCACGCCGCCTTCGTCGTCGTCCCCGCGATCATCGGCATCGTCTTCCTGCTGATCGTCGTGTCGATCGTCTACCGCTCGGTCCGGCTCGGCCGCCGCGGGGTGAACCCCCTCACCCTCCAGGAGGACCTGGCCGCCCGCGCGCTCCGCTCGCAGGCGCTCGCGCCCGCGCGCTCGAAGGCGGAACGGCTGGCGGAGCTCGACCGGCTGCACGCGGACGGCGCGATCACCGACGCGGAGCGGGCGGACGCCCGCGACCGCATCCTCGCCGAGTAGGGACCGGAGGGCGCTCGCTCAGGCCCGCTCGAGATCGACCGTGATCGCCCGGTGGTCCGACAGGTCGTCGGCGGACACCTGGACGCGCTCGATGCGCCAGCCCGGGGGCACGAGGAAGTAGTCGTCGGTCTCGTCGGTGCCCGGGTGCGACTCGTAGCTCGCGACCTCGGTGGTCAGCACGCCCTGCCCAAGCAGGGCGCGGTGGCGCTCCAGGTGGTCCACGTTGAAGTCGCCGCCGAGGATCCGCTGCTCCCCGCGCGCGGCGAGGATGCGCCGCAGCTCGCCGAGGTGCTCGAGCGCGAACGCGTCCCGGACGGAGAGGTGCACGTTCACGAGCGGCCAGGTCCCGTCGTCCGCCGCCACGTCGACCACCTGGACGATCCGCTCGTGCGGGTCCTCCGCCTCGTGCCGCAGCACGAGCGCCTCCGTCGCCACGACCGGGTGCTTCGACAGCAGCCCGAGGCCCTCGCGGTAGAGCGGGTGCACGCGCCCCTGCTGCAGCCGGGTGATCGACTCGTGCCGGTGCGGGTAGCGCAGCTCGCGGTTCAGCATCGCGACCGGCGACCACGGGGAGACGTCAGGCAGGTAGACGTCCTCCTGGAAGAGGACCACGTCCGGGTCGAGCCGGCGCAGCGCGGCCACGATGCGGGGCGAGCGGTGGTCCCAGTCGAGGAGCCCCTGGAGGTTCAGCGAGGTGATGCGCACGGGAGCGATCGTGGCGGAGCCCGCCTGTCAGCTCCCCGCCGCCGGGTCCTCGGCCGCGACCGGCGGCAGGTCGTCCCAGCCGCCCTGCGGCGTCGCGCAGGTCTCCCGGAACACGTACTGCGAGGGCCGCTTGCGCTCGCTGCTCGTCCAGTCGATCGCCGGGCGGCGCCGGTCCTCGGGCAGGTACCCGAGCCGGTAGACCGCCATCAGCTCCAGCTCGTCGGGCACCTGCAGCAGGTCGACGATCCGGTCCCACTGGCCCGGCACCTCCATGGGGAAGGAGACGAACTGGATGCCCATCCCGACCGTGCCGACGGTGAGCCAGACGTTCTCCATCGCCGCGCCCATGCTGAAGAGCGAGTAGAAGGACGACAGCTCGCCGGGCCGGTACTCGCCCCGGTCGAGCATCACCCCGAGCAGCAGCGGCGACCCGGCGACGAGGCGCCGGTTCTCGGCGCCCAGGGTCTGCGGCACGCGCAGCGAGTTCATGAGCCGCTGGCCGCGGGAGGTGAACGCCTGCGACGTGAAGGGGCGCAGCGGCGCGGGCAGCCTGTCGAAGAGCATGCCGTCGCGCCGTCGCGCCATCTCGGCCTTTGAGAACCGGAAGTACGGCTTGTACCGCTCGAAGAACGTCCCCTGCGCCATGGCCGTGGTCATGCTCGACCCGCTGATCTCCGCGACCGCCTCGATCGTCTCCCGCGACTCCACGAGCACGAACCGCCAGGGCTGGCTGTTCAGCTGGCTGGGCGCGCGGCCCGCCACCTCCATCAGCAGGCGCTGGTGCTCCGGGGAGACGGGGTCGGGCAGGAACGCCCCGTTCGTCGTGCGGCGGCGGCGGATCGCCTCGAGCAGGTCCACGGTCAGGCTCCTCCACGGATCAGCAGGGCGCCGGCGTACCAGGGCGCCGCGGTCAGCGCGGTCCGCGCGTGCATGCCGTGGCCGGCATGCGGCAGGACCGCGAGCGGCGCCAGCGCCGGGGCGAGCGCGATGCCCGGGGCGGAGCGCTGCACGATGCCGGCGCCGACCGCGGCCGCCGTGGTCGCGGCGGTCACGATGTACAGCGCGTGGTGCACCCAGCGGTGCCGGCGGGTGTCGACCACGCGGGTCGCGACCGCGGTGCCGAGGGCGCAGTTGGCGAGGTACGCGCCGCTCGCGACGCGCACCAGCAGGCGGGTCGCAGCGGGCACCCCTCGATCCTCCACCGTGCCGCCCTGACGGAGGCGGTGCACGGTGCATCGCCGGGTCCGGAGCGCGCAGCGGCAGGTCGGAACCCGAAGCGGCGGCACCGGGGTGGGCGGCGACCGCACCTAGCATCGGCGGATGCGCGGCGCTCCGTGGGACGGCCTCTTCTACGGCTTCGTCCTGCTCGCCCTCGTGCTCGTCGGTGCGCTCACCAGCGCGCTTGAGGCGCAGGACTTCCTGTTCCGCGCCCTCGCCTGGGCGGTGACGGCGCTCTGCGTCGCCGGGATGGTCCGGATCCTCCGCAGGGCGATCCGCCTGCAGGAGCCCGACCGCCCCACCGGGCGCTGGTGGTTCGGCGGCTGAGGCCCCGCCCGGCGCCTGCGCCCGCCCCGGGCGCGCGTCGTAACACCGCCGCAACCGCGGTGCGGTGGGATGGGGCGATGGACCTGCCGACGCTCACCGAGGTGCGCCTGCCCGCGTCCCGCGCCGATCTCGCCCTCAGCGCGACGGTGGTGCCGCTCGGCGGCGGCACGTGGCTCTACTCGGAGCCGCAGCCGCACCTGACCGGGCTCGTCGACCTGACGGCGCTCGGCTGGACGCCGTGGGAGCGCCGGGACGACGGCGGGCTGTCCATCGCCGCGACCTGCACGATCGCGCAGCTGGTCGCGATCCCGCACGAGTGGGCCGCGGCGCCGCTGTTCCGGCGGTGCGCGGAGTCGCTGCTGCAGTCGTTCAAGGTGTGGCGCACCGCCACCGTCGGCGGCAACATCGCGACCGCCCTCGCGGCCGGGGCGATGATCGCGCTCGGTGCTGCGCTCGACGCGGAGCTCGTGATCTGGACGCCCGACGGCGGCGAGCGGCGGCAGCGGGTGGAGGACTTCGTGCTCGCCCAGCGCGCGACCACCGCTCTGCCGGGCGAGGTGGTGCGCTCGATCGAGCTCGCGCCCGGTCCGCTCTCGGCGGTCACCGGGTTCCGCCGCATCTCGCTCGCGGCGCTCGGCCGGGCGGGCACGGTCGTGATCGGGCGCCGCGACGCCGACGGCGGCTTCGTCCTCTGCGTCACCGGCGGGACGGTGCGACCGGAGGTGCTGCGCTACGCCGCGCCTCCCGCGGCGTCCGCGCTCGCCGACGACGTCGGGGCGCTGACCACCTGGTTCACCGACGCGCACGGCGCGGCCGACTGGCGGCGCGCGATGTCCGTGCGGTTCGCCGAGGAGCTGCGGCAGGAGCTCGGCGCATGAGGTTCGAGCTCGACGGCGAGGACGTCGAGGGGCTGCCGTTCCCCGGCCAGTGCCTGCGCACGCTGCTGCGGGACGCGGGCGCGTTCGCGGTGAAGAAGGGCTGCGACTCCGGCGACTGCGGCGCCTGCGGGGTGCTGCTCGACGGCGAGCCGGTCCACTCCTGCATCGTGCCGGCGCACCGCGTGGCCGGCCGCAGCGTGACGACCGCCGCGGGACTCGGGACGCCGGACGCGCTGTCGGACGTGCAGCGGCGCTTCGTCGAGGCGGCCGGGTTCCAGTGCGGCTTCTGCACCCCCGGCATGGTCGTGACCGCCTCGTCGGAGGCCGTCCGCTCCGCCGACGAGGCCGACCTGCCGCGGCTGTTCAAGGGCAACCTGTGCCGGTGCACGGGGTACCGCAGCATCCGCGACGCGCTCGCCGGCCGCGGTGCGACGGAGGAGCGCGGCGTCGCGGGCGGCATCGGCCGCCCGGTGCGCGCGCCCGCGGCGGAGCGGGTGGTGACCGGTCGCGAGCCGTACACGCTCGACACCGCCACGACGGGGCTCGCCCACCTGGCGGTGCTGCGCAGCCCGCACCCGCACGCCCGCATCCGCGGGATCGACGCGAGTGCGGCGCGCGCGATGCCCGGCGTGCTCGCGGTGCTCACCCCGGAGGACGACCCGGGCGTCCTGTTCTCGACCGGGCGGCACGAGAACCGGCTCGAGGACCCGGACGACACCCTCGTGCTCGACGCCGTCGCGCGCTTCGCCGGTCAGCGCGTCGCGGCCGTCGTCGCCGAGACCCTCGGGCAGGCGGAGGCGGCCTGCCGCGTGATCGAGGTCGACTGGGAGGTGCTGCCCGCGGTCTTCGACCCGGACGAGGCGCGGTCCCCGGGCGCACCGCTGCTCCACGGCGACAAGGACCCCGTGCTGACCCGCATCGGCGAGCCGGAGCGCAACGTCGTCGCGGCGAAGCACGGCGAGATGGGCGACGTGGACGCCGCCCTCATGACCGCGGCCGTCACGGTCTCGGGCGTCTGGCGCACCGCACGGGTGTCGCACGCCGCCCTCGAGACGCACGCGACGCGCGGCTGGCTCGACGCGGACGGTCGCCTGGTGCTGCGGACCAGCTCGCAGGTGCCCTACCTCGTGCGGGACGAGCTGTGCCGCCTCCTCGGGCTGCAGCAGAACCGGGTCCGGGTGTTCACCGCCCGGGTGGGCGGCGGCTTCGGCGGCAAGCAGGAGCTCCTCACAGAGGACCTCGTCGCGCTCGCGGTGCTGCGCACCGGGCGGCCCGTGCAGTGGGAGCTGACGCGCGAGGACGAGTTCACGGCCGTGCCGCTGCGGCACCCGAAGCGCGTCTCGGTGACCCTCGGCGCCGACCGCGACGGCGTGCTCACCGCGATGGACGTCGACGTCCTCTCCGACACCGGGGCCTACGGCAACCACGGGCCGGGCGTCATGTTCCACGGCAGCCACGAGTCCCTCGCGGTGTACCGGGTGCCGAACCGGCGGGTGCGGACCGAGGCGGTCTACACGAACAATCCGCCGTCGGGCGCCTTCCGCGGCTACGGGCTGGGTCAGGTGATGTTCGCGCTCGAGTCGGCGATGGACGAGCTGGCGCGACGCCTCGGGATCGCCCCGCTCGAGCTGCGGCGCATCAACGCGATCCGGCCGGGCGACCCGATCCTCGTCACCGATCCGGGCGAGGTCACGGACCTGCGGTACGGCGGGTACGCCCTGGACCAGGCCATCGACCTGGCGGAGGCGGCGCTGGCGGAGCCCGGCGAGCCGGCCCCCGAGGGCCCCGAGTGGCGCACGGGGACGGGCACCGCGCTCGGGATGATCGCGACGATGCCGCCCCGCGGGCACTTCAGCGAGGTCCGGCTGGCGCTCGAGCCGGACGGGCTGGTCCTCGACGTGGGCACCGCCGAGTTCGGCAACGGCACCACCACCGTGCACGCCCAGATCGTGGCCGAGGTGCTCGGCGTCGCCCCCGACGCGGTGCGGATCCGCTCGTCCGACACGGACGCCGCCCCCTACGACACCGGCGCGTTCGGCTCCGCGGGCACCGTGGTCGCCGGGAAGGCGGTGCACGCGGCCGCCCTCGCGATGCGGGACCTGATCGAGGCGTCGCGCGCTCGGCTCGGCGACCTGCCGCTGACGGCGCACGCGCCGCTCGTCGCGGCGGGGTCCGCCGACGGCACCCCGCGCGGGCTCGCCTTCAACGTGCACGGCTTCCGCGTCGCCGTGCACACCGGGACCGGGGAGGTGCGCATCCTGAAGTCGGTGCAGGGCGTGGACGCGGGCACGGTGCTGAACCCGGAGCAGCTGCGCGGCCAGGTCGAGGGCGGGACGGCGCAGGCGATCGGCTCCGCGCTGCTCGAGGAGGTCGTGGTCGAGCAGGGGCGGGTCCTGACGCGGGCCTTCCGCAACTACCGGGTGCCGCAGATGGCGGACGTCCCCCGCACCGAGGTGCGCTTCGCGACGAGCCACGACGACCTCGGCCCGTTCGGCGCCAAGTCGATGAGCGAGGCGCCGTACAACCCGATCGCTCCGGCGCTCGCGAACGCGATCCGCGACGCGATCGGGGTGCGCCCGCACGAGCTGCCGATGACCCGCGATCGCGTCTGGCGACTGCTGCACGGCTGAGCGCACGCGCTCGGGGGCGGATCAGGACGCGGCGACCGCCCCGACGGCCGAGGCGGTCGCCGCAGCCGCCTCCGCACGGACTGCGACCTTCCCGATCACGACCACCGCGGGCGACGCCACGCCGGCCTCGGCGGCGTCCCACATCGCCCGCCCGAGATCCGTCAGCAGGGTGCGTTGCGCGGGCGTGCAGCCCCGCTCCACGATCGCCACGGGGGTCGCGGCGGGCAGCCCGCCGCGCATCAGGCCCGCGGTGATGCTCGGCAGGTTCGTCACCCCCATCAGCACGACGATCGTGCCGCCGAGGCCCGCGAGGTGCCGGCACTCGGCGTCGGAGAGCGGGGCGTGCCCCGAGACGACGGTGAAGAGGCGGCACACCTCCCGCTCGGTCACCGAGACGCCCGCCGCAGCAGGGACCGCGACGGCCGAGCTCACCCCCGGCACGACCCGGACCGGGACGCCGGCGAGCCGGCAGGCGTCGACCTCCTCGGCGCCCCGCCCGAACACGAAGGGGTCACCGCCCTTCAGCCGCACGACCCGTGCGCCCGCGAGCGCGTGCTCCACCATGAGCGCCTCGATCGCCCGCTGCGGCAGCGGGTGGTGGCCCGGGCGCTTGCCGACGTCGACCAGCCGGGCTGCGGGTGCCAGTACGCGCAGGTCCGCATGCGGCGCCAGCCGGTCGTGCAGCACGACGTCCGCCGCTCCGAGCGCGCGCACGGCGGCGACCGTGAGCAGCTCGGGGTCGCCGGGCCCGCCCCCGACGAGCACCACCTCGCCGGTCACGACGCCTCGCAGCCCGCGGTGCCGCCCGGCTCGACGAGCACTGTGCCGGCCTCGTCGACGCTCGCGCGGTAGACGCGCAGCGGCGGCTGGTCGGACCTGGAGCAACCCGTGTCGAGCTCGAACACGTTCAGGTGCAGCGGGCAGACGACGACGCCGAGGTCGATCTGCCCGTCGGCGAGCGGACCACCGCGGTGCGGGCAGACCGCCTGCACCGCTCGCACGGATCCGTCCCGCAGGTGGAAGACCGCGACCTGCTCCCCCGCGACGGCGAACGCGCGCCCCTCACCGAGCGGGATGTCGGCGAGCGGCGCGATGGCGACCGCGACCGGGGCCGCGGTCATCGCGTCGCCTCGGCGCTCTGCCGCCGCGGCACGCTCGGCAGCACCTCGAGCGGCAGGGCGGTCCGGAACTGCCCGGGCGTCTGCGGGTCGGCGCCCTCCTTCCAGGGGTCGCGGTAGGCGTCGACCGACTGCTGCATCCGCTCGTCGAGGCCCGCGGCGATGCCGAGCGAGTCCTCCACCAGCACCTGCTGCAGGAACTCGAGCCCCATCCGCGGCACGAAGGCGTAGGTGCGCTCGAGCCAGTTGGCGTTCTCGCGGTAGTACTGCATGAACCGCCCCGTGAGCAGGTTCGCGGTCTCGGGGTCGTCGACCGTCGCGAGCAGGTCCCCGCGGCGGATGTGCGCCCCGGCGGCGCCCCCGATGTAGATCTCCCATCTCCCGCCCTCGACCGCGACGATGCCGACGTCCTTCACCATCGACTCCGCGCAGTTGCGGGGGCAGCCCGAGACCGCCAGCTTCATCTTCGCCGGGCTCTCGATGCCCTGGTACCGCGACTCGATCTCGACGCCGAGCTTCGTCGAGTCGCCGACGCCGAAGCGGCAGAACTCCTGCCCGACGCAGGTCTTCACCGTCCGGAAGCTCTTGCCGTAGGCGTACCCGGACGGCATGTCGAGGTCGGCCCACACCTTCGGCAGGTCCTCCTTGCGGATGCCGAGCAGGTCGATGCGCTGCCCGCCGGTCAACTTCACCATCGGCACGTCGTACTTCTCGGCGACGTCGGCGATGCGGCGCAGCTGATCGACCGAGGTCACGCCGCCCTTCATCTGCGGCACCACGGAGAAGGTGCCGTCGCGCTGGATGTTCGCGTGCACCCGGTCGTTGATGTAGCGGGCGTCGCGCTCGTCGACGTAGTCGTCGCCGAGCATCATCCGCAGCAGCGAGGTGAGGCCCATCTTCGACTTCGCGTCGTCGGCCCCGTCCGGCGCGAGCGCCGCGAACACCTGGGACACCGAGCGGAGGCCGCGCTCGCGGATCTCGCGCATCAGTGTCGGCTTGTCGAGCGGGATCCCGGGAACGTAGTAGGACGCGGCCGGGTCGACCTCGAGCGCGTCGCCGGCGGCCCACTCGACGACCTGCTTCACGAGCAGCTTGCAGGAGCCGCAGCCCTTCCCGGCCCGGGTCTTGTCCATCACCCCGCCGATAGTGCGGATCCCGCCCTGCACCGTCTGCAGGATCGCGCCCTTGCTGACGCCGTTGCAGTTGCAGACCTGGGCGTGGTCGTCGAGCTCGGCGACGCCGACCTCCTCGGCCGGCCCGCCGACGTCGAACAGCATCTCGACCCGCTCGGCCGGCAGCGGCAGCCCGTCGTCGAACGCCTGCGTCAGCCACGCGACCTTGCGGCTGTCCCCGAGCAGGGTCGCACCGACCAGCCTGCCGTCCCGGATGATCAGCGACTTGAACACGCCGCGGGACGGCTCGGAGAACACGATGTGCTCGTCCGTGTCCCGCTCCGGCGCCGACAGCCCCATCGACGCGACCTCGACGCCCGCGACCTTCAGCTTCGTCGTGGTGCGCGAGCCGAGGTAGCGGGCCTCGGGATCGGTGCCGGCGAGGTGGTCGGCCAGGACCACCGCCTGCTCCCACAGCGGTGCGACGAGCCCGTAGAGCTCGCCGCGGTGCTGCGCGCACTCGCCGACGGCGTAGATCCCGTCCTCGTCCTGCACCCGCATCTGGTCGTCGACCACGATGCCGCGCTCGACCGCGATGCCCGAGACGACCGCGACGTCGACGTTCGGGCGGACACCCGCCGCGACCACCACCATGTCGCACACGAGGTCCCCGACGTCGCGCAGCCGCACGCCGCGCACCCGGTCCCCGCCGAGCAGGGCGGTCGTCCGGCTGCCGGTCCGGACCTCGATGCCGAGCGCCTCGACGCTGCGGCGCAGGATCGCGCCGCCCTCGGGCGACAGCTGGGCGTTCATCAGGTGCCCGGCGGAGTGCACGACGGTGACGTCGAGCCCGTGGCTCTGCAGCCCGCGCGCCGCCTCGAGCCCGAGCAGGCCGCCCCCGATCACGACCGCGCGGCGGTGGTCCTCCTCGCCGGCGTGCTCGATCATCCCGCGGGTGTCGTCGAGGGTCCGGAAGGAGAAGACGCCGGGCAGCAGCGAGCCGTCGGGCCGCCGCATGCCGTCCATCGAGGGCAGGAACGGCCGGCTGCCGGTCGCGATCACGAGCGAGTCGTAGGGCGTCGCGCTGCCGTCGTCCGCGAGCACGAGCTTCGCGAACCGGTCGATGCGGGTCGCGCGCACCCCTGATCGGAGCAGGACGTCGTGCTCGTCGTACCAGTCCAGGGGGTTCAGGTAGATGTCGGCGTCGTCCTCCTCCCCCGACAGCACGTGGCTCAGCTGGATCCGGTTGTAGTTGCCGTAGGGCTCGTCCCCGAAGACGGTGATCCGGAAGCGGTCGGCGCCGCCGCGCTCCAGCACCTCCTCGACCAGGCGTGCGCCGGCCATGCCGTTGCCGATCACGACGAGCTCCGTGCGGCCGTCGCCGGTCGCCGGCAGCGCGGGGGCGGAGAGCAGGTCGGTCATCAGTGCTCCACCATGCCCAGGTCGACGACGACTGTGCCGGTCAACCCGTCAGGGGCGTGCAGCAGGACCTCGATCACGGACCCGCCCTCGAAGTCCTCGACCACGCGCAGCGGCACGTGCACCTGGTCCTTCGCGCCGATCGGGAAGTAGCGGCGGGGCTGCCCGTCGACGGACAGCACGGCGGTGATCAGCTCGTCGGTGGAGTTGCCGCCGCGGAAGTACAGCGCCTGGGTGACCACCCCGTCCGGCACCGTGCGGCTGAGACCGCCGCCGATCGCGGCGGGAGCGCCGGTGCCGGTGAAGGGGTGGATGCCCTGGAGGAATCGGTTCTCGGAGATCATGCGGGTGGTCCTCCTGCTGGTGCCGGGATCGGTGGCGTGTGGCGGCGGGGCCGCGGGCGGGTCGTGGGCGGGCGGCGCATCGGTGAGCAGGTGGCCGTCGTCCGGGCCGCCGATGCGGCGCACGTCGACGGCGCACGCCTTGAACTCGGGCATGCGGGACGCCGGGTCGAGCGCGGTGCTGGTGAGCAGGTTCGCGCTGGTCGCGCCGCCCCAGTGGAACGGCAGGAAGACGGTGTCTGGGCGGATGTCGCCGCTGACGCGGGCGCGGAAGCGCGCGGTGCCGCGACGGGTGGCGAGCTCCACGACGTCGCCGTCGGCGACACCGGCGCGCGCGGCGAGGTCGCGGTGCAGCTCCGCCTGCGGCTCTCCTGCCGCCTCGGCGTCGCCGCGGTGGCGCCGCGTCTGCGCGCCGCTCTGGTACTGCCCGGTGATGCGGCCCGTGGTGAGCACGTAGGGGTACCGGCGGTCCGGCGTCTCGGCCGGTGACCGGTGCAGCACCCGGATGAATGCGGCGCGGCCCGTCGGGGTCGGGAACCGGTCGGCGAAGAGGCGGGGCGTCCCCGGGTGGCCGGGCTCCGGGCAGGGCCAGAACACCCCCTGCTCGTCCTCGATCCTGCGGTAGGTGATCCCGGCGTAGTCGGCGATCCCGCCCGCGCTCGCACGCCGGAGCTCGTCGAAGACCACCTCCGGGTCGGTGTCGATCCGGTGCCCGAGGCCCAGCCGATCGGCGAGGCCGCGCAGGATCTCGAGGTCGCTGCGGACCCCGGCCGGCGCGTCGATCGCGCGGCGGCGGCGGATCACGCGGCCTTCCAGGTTGGTCAGCGTCCCCTCCTCCTCCGCGAACTGCGTGGTGGGGAGGACGACGTCGGCGAGCTCGGCGGTCTCGCCGAGGAACAGGTCCGAGACCACGAGCAGGTCCAGGCGCGCCAGCCGGTCGCGGACCCGGCGGACGTCGGGCGCCGACACGGCGATGTTCGACGCGAGCACGAGCAGCACCCGGACGCCGTCCGCGGTGCCGAGCCGGTCGAGCATCTCGTAGGCGGAGCGCCCCGGCCCCGGCAGCTCCGCCGGGTCGACGCCCCACACCGCGGCGACGTGCGCGCGGTCCGCGGGGTCGGCGAGCCTCCGGTAGCCGGGCAGCTGGTCCGCCTTCAGCCCGTGCTCCCGGCCGCCCTGGCCGTTGCCCTGCCCCGTGATCGTGCCGTAGCCGGACCACGGCCTGCCGGGCAGGCCGAGCGCGAGCGCGAGGTTCACGAATGCCTGCGCGGTGTCGGTGCCGTTGCTGTGCTGCTCGGCGCCGCGAGCCGTGAGGATCATCGCGCTGCGCGCCTCGCCGAGGACCCGGATCGTGCGCCGCAGATCCGCGACCGGCACGCCGGTGATCCGCTCCACGCGGTCGGGCCAGTACCGGGTCACCGCGGCGCGGACGGCGCCGAAGCCCATCGTGCGCCGCTCGATGTAGTCCTCGTCGATCAGGCCCTCGCTGAGCGCGAGCCGGAGCAGGCCGTTCGCGAGCGCGAGGTCGGTGCCGGGGCGGGGCTGCAGGTGCAGGCTCGCGGTCGCCGCGGTGGCCGTGCGCCGCGGGTCCGCGACCACGTGCACGGCGCCCGCGGCGCGCCCCTCCTCGAACACCCGCATCGCGGGCGGCATCGTCGCGGCGGGGTTCGACCCGACGAGCAGGACCGCCTCGGCCTTCGCGATGTCCGCGAGCGGGAACGGCAGGCCGCGGTCGATGCCGAAGGCGCGGTTCGCAGCGGTCGCGGCCGACGACATGCAGAAGCGGCCGTTGTAGTCGATGGCGGAGGTCCTCAGCACGACGCGGGCGAACTTGCCGAGCGCGTACGCCTTCTCGTTCGTCAGACCGCCGCCGCCGAAGCAGCCGACGCTGTCGGCGCCGTGGAGGCCCTGGCTCCGGCGGATGGCGTCGGCGACGAGGTCGAGCGCCTCATCCCAGGTCGCCGGTCGGAACGGGCTGGTCCTGTCGCCCGTCACGCTGCGGACCATGGGGGTGGTGAGCCGCTCCGGGTGACCGAGCAGCGAGCCGGCGTTCCAGCCCTTCGAGCAGAGGCCACCGCGGTTGGTGGGGAAGTCCTGCTGCGGTTCGAGGTGCACGCCGTCGGCGGCCGCGCCGACCCGCACCCCGCACTGCAGGGAGCAGTAGGGGCAGTGGGTCGCCGTGGCGGCCGACGGCGGCGCGGGGGGCGCGAGCGTCACACGCGCTGCCCGAGGGTCGCGCGGCGGAAGTAGAAGAACGCGGTGACGGCCATCATCACGAGGTAGGCCACGATGAACCCGCCGAAGGCCGGGCTGTAGCTGCCCGTCGACGTCTTCACCGCTCCGAGCACCTGCGGGATGATGAACCCGCCGTAGGCGCCGACCGCCGAGATGATGCCGAGGGAGGCCGCCGCCCGGCGCTGCACGCTGATGTCCCCGCCCGCGCGGTGCGCGTCAGCGGTGCCGGCGCGGATTGCGAAGACGGTCGGGATCATCCGGTAGGTCGCCCCGTTGCCGACGCCAGTCGCGATGAAGAGGACGAGGAAGCAGGCGAGGAAGAGCCAGAAGTTCCCGAGCGGCAGCACCAGCATCACGGCCAGCGCGCCGAGCCCCATCACGCCGAAGGCGACGAGCGTCATCGCGGAGCCGCCGACGCGGTCCGCGAGCCGGCCGCCGAAGGGCCGGGAGAGCGAGCCGAACAGGGCTCCGAGGAATGCGAGGGAGATCGCGGCGGAGCCGACCTGGAAGGTCGAGAAGGCCGGGAACTGGTCGACGATGAGCTTCGGGAAGACGCCCGCGAAGCCGATGAACGAGCCGAAGGTGCCGATGTAGAGGAAGGCGAGGATCCAGAGGTGCGGCTCCCGGAGGGCGGACAGCGACGCTGCGATGTCCGACTTCGCCGTCGACAGGTTGTCCATGAAGAGGTACGCGCCGACCATCGCGACGAGGATGAGCGGGATCCAGACGAACCCGGCGAGCGGCAGGTTCTTCGTCGCCGCGGCCGCACCGATGGTGATCACGATCGGGACGGTGAACTGCGCGACGGACGCGCCGAGGTTGCCCCCTGCGGCGTTCAGGCCGAGCGCCCACCCCTTCTCGCGCTGCGGGTAGAAGTAGGTGATGTTCGACATCGAGCTGGCGAAGTTGCCGCCCCCGACGCCCGCGGTCGCGGCGATGAGCAGCATCACGGGGAAGGGCGTGTCCGGGTTCCCGACCGCGAGGCCGAGCAGGATGGTCGGGATCAGCAGCAGCCCCGCGGAGACGATCGTCCAGTTGCGGCCGCCGAAGCGGGCGACGACGAACGAGTAGGGGAAGCGCAGCGTCGCGCCGACGAGGCTCGGGATCGAGATCAGCCAGAAGATCTGACCGGTGTCGAAGGTGAAGCCCGCGGTCGGCAGCGAGACCACCACGATGCTCCAGAGCTGCCAGACGACGAAGCCGAGGAACTCGGCGAAGATCGACCACCCGAGGTTGCGCTTGGCGACCGCCGACCCCTCGGCGGACCACTGCGCGGTGTCCTCGGGGTCCCAGCCGTCGACCCAGCGACCGGGGCGGCGCGTGATGCCGCTCCCCTTCGTGCTCGTGGGGGGTGCGAGCACGTCCTCTGCGGCGCTCATGAGCGGTCTGCCTCCTGCTGCGACGGGTGGTGCGCGGGCGCCGGGTCCGGCGTGCTGACGACGCTAGGAAGCGGGTGTTTCGGCGGTCGTCCCCTTTCGGGTCGGTCGCGTAACCGTTTCCTCTCACCCGGTCGGGGGCCCCGTCGGGCTTCTATGAAGATCCTGGGAGGAACGTGGGCGCGTCAGGCCACCTGGAGCCGGTAGCCCCGCTTGATCACGGTCTGGATGAGCTCGGGGTGCGGCATCGACCGGCGCAGGCGGCTCAGCGCCACCTCGAGCGCCCGGTCGTCGAGGGGGCCCGGCGCCGCCGCCGACAGCTGCTCGCGGGACAGCACCTGCCCGTCGGCGACGAGGAGCGCCTTCAGGAGCGCGAGCCCGGTCGGGGAGAGCGGCACCCGCTCGCCGGCCACGCGGAGGACCGAGCCGCGCAGCTCGACGGCGCCGAACGCGGACTCGACGCGGAGGACGCGCTCCCGCTCCAGGCGGTCGGCGACCAGCCTGATCAGCGCCCCCATCCGGAACCGGTCCGGCCAGACCACCGGGACGCCCGCCCGGACGAGGGGCTCCGCCGTCACCGGACCGACCGCGGCGACCAGCGGGCCGTCCCGGAGCCGGGCCAGCACGGCCGCGTCCCGTCCGGACGAAGCGGCGAGGTGCAGCAGGGCCTCCGCCGCCGGAGCGCTGGTGAAGGTGACGGCGTCCAGGGCGCCCGCGACGAGTGCCGTCAGGAGGCGTTCGACGCGGTCGTCCGCCGCGTCCGGCGCGAGCCAGCGGTAGGGCGTGACCGGCAGGACGGTGTGCCCGGCGGCCCGCAGGCGGTCGAGCTGCGCCTCGTCCGTGAAGCCGTGCTGCTGCACCGCGAAGACCACCGGCTGGACGAAGCGCTGCAGCGCGAGGTCGATGAGGCTCTCCGTGGTCTCGCGCTCGCTGATGCCCTCGTCCTCGAGCCCCGCCGCGCGCACCCCGCCCCGCGCCTTCGGGCCGCGCACGAGCACGGCACTCGGCCGCAGGGCGTCGAGCAGCTCCTCCCCCAGCCCATGCGCGTCCGCGACCTCGAACCAGCGCCCGATGCCGTAGGAGGTGGTGGCGAGCAGCGCCCTCGGTCGCGCCGCGACGATCGCCTGCGTCTCGGCGAGGACGGCGGCCTCGTCCTCCGCCGGGGCCATGCGGACGGTCGGCGCGTGGAGCACCTCCGCACCGCGGCGCCGGAGGGCGTCGACGAGGTCGGCGCTGCGCCGGTCGGCGGTCACCCCGATGCGGAAGCCCTCGAGCGGCCGCGGCGCGGGGCCGGACGCCGGCGTCGTGCACATCACCGCACCTCCCGGTCGTCGCCAGCACGCTAGCCCGCGCCGGTTTCCGGGGTGTGACGCCGGACCGGGTGGAGGCCGGGTACGGTCGGCGCCATGCGGAGCCGCCCGTGGAGCTGACCACCGCGCGACCCCGGCTGCTCGCGATCTCGCACGGCACCGGCTCGGTCGCCGGGCGCACCGCGGTCGGCGCGCTCGTCGCCGCGGTCCGGGCCCGGCACGGGGACGTCCGCGGAGGCTTCGTCGACGTGCTGCAGCCCGACGTCGCCACGGTGCTCGCCCGTCTGGAGCTGGACCGGCGCGGCGTCATCGTGCCGCTGCTGCTGTCGGCGGGCTACCACGTGCACGTCGACCTGCGCCGCGCGGTCCGGGACCGGAAGGACGCGGTGCGGATCGCCCGCGCGCTCGGCCCCGACGCCGCGCTCGTCGAGGTGCTCCGCGCGCGCCTGGAGCAGGCCGGGCTCGAGGGCGGCGACCGGGTCGTGCTGGCCGCCGCCGGGTCCTCGGACGCCCGCGCCGTCGACGACTGCCGGGTCGTGGGCGAGGCCCTGGCCGCACGCCTCGGGCGCGAGGTGACCGTCGGCTTCCTCTCGGCCGCGGAGCCCCGGCTGCCTGCGGCCGTGGGGGCCGCGCGCGACGGCGGGGGCAGGGTCGTGGTCGCCAGCTACCTCCTCGCGCCCGGCTACTTCCAGGACCGGGCCGCGCAGGCGGGCGCCGAGGTCGTGACCGACCCGCTGCTCGTCGCCCACGAGACGCCGGCGCCGGGACTCGTCGACCTCGTGCTGCGGCGCTACGCGGAGGCCGCGGCGCGCTTCGACGAGGCCGCGTGACCCGCTTCGCGCCGCTCCGGAACCGGGACTGCGCGACCTACCTCGTGCTCGCTGCGATGATGATGATGGCCGACAACATCGAGCACGTCATCACCTACTGGGTGCTGTGGCAGGAGTTCCGCTCCCCCGCGCTCGCCGGCTTCGCGGTGATCAGCCACTGGCTGCCGTTCCTGCTGCTGTCGGTGCCGTTCGGGCAGCTCGCCGACCGCTACGACTGCCGCCGCATCGTGCAGGCGGGGGCGCTGCTGTTCGCCGCCGTGTCGATCGCGTGGGGCGTGCTCTTCGCCACCGGGACGCTGTCGGTCGCGGCGGCCTGCGTGCTGCTCGTCCTGCACGGCACGGCCGGGGCCCTGTGGACGCCGGCGGAGCAGCTGCTGCTGCACGACTTCGTCGGCCGGGCGGAGCTGCCGAGCGCGGTCCGGCTCAACGCGACCTTCCGCAGCCTCGGGATCCTCTTCGGCCCGGTCGTCGGCTCGGTGCTGCTCTTCGGCCTCGGTCCCGTGGGCGGCATCCTCGTGAACGCGCTGATCTACGCGCCGCTGATCGTCTTCCTGCTGCGCACGCCCTACACCGGCCACCTCCGGGACGGCGGCGCCCGACGCGCGGCGGCGGGCCTGCGCGAGGCGTTCCGCACGCTGCGACTCGTGCGGACCGACCGCACCCTGGTGTCGATGCTCGTCCTCGCCGGCCTCGGCTCGTTCTTCGTCGGCGCGTCCCTGCAGACGACGATGCCGGCGTTCGCCGACCGGCTGGGGGCGGGCGGCGCCGGGCCCGCCTACGGCGCGCTGCTCTTCGCCGTCGGCGCCGGCGGCGTCGTGGGCGGTGTCCTGCTGGAGGCGACGGGGCGGGTGCCGTCGACCGTGGGCGCGTCGGTCGTCGCGACGCTCGCCTACGGGGTCTCGATCCTCGGCTTCGCCCTGACCGGCTGGTACTGGCTCGCGCTGCTGCTGCTCTTCGTCGGCGGCGCGGCGAACCTCGCCTCGATGTCGATCTCCCAGACCGTCGTGCAGCTGCTCGCGCCGCCGGCCGAGCGCGGCCGCGTCATCGGTCTCTACGGCGTCAGCGCGAACGGGCTCCGCCTCGGCAGCGGCTTCACCGTCGGTCTGCTGGGTGCCGCGATCGGCGTCGGCGCATCGCTCGCCGCGAGCGCCGCCGCGCTCTGCATCGGCACGGTGGTCGCCGGCTGGTTCGCCCTCCGCGGCCGCCGCGACACCCTCATATCGCGATAGTTGCCGCTGCAGAGGCGCTGACGCGGCAGCTATCGCGATATGAGGCGGGCCGTCAGAGGTCGACCTCGCCGGCGACCACCGTGCGGGTCGCGCCCGCGATCCAGGCGCTGCTCCCGTCGTCGCTGGCGAGCACGCGCCCGTCCGCGCCGAGCGCCGTGCCCTGCCGGACCGTGTACGAGCCCGCCGCGAGCCCGGTGCGGAAGAACCACGTCGCGATCCCGGCGTTCAGGCTGCCCGTCACCGGGTCCTCCGGCACGCCGAGGCCCGGCACGAACGCCCGCACCTCGTGGTCCGCGGGACCGTCGTCCGCGTGGCGGCCGACGACGCCGATCGGGAAGGGCATCGCGGCGAGGTCGGGCTCGAGCGCCAGCACCGCCGCGGCGGAGTCGAGGCGCACGGCCAGCCAGCCCGGCCCGTTGTCGACCCACTCGGCGTCGAGCACGGCGTCCCGCGGGATCCGGAGCGCGCCGGCTGCGACCGCGGCCTCCCCGTCGCTCGCGGGTCCGCCACGGACCAGGGGCGGCGCGGCGAGCGCCCAGCCGCCCTCCCGACGCCGCAGGTCGATCCGCCCGGCGGCGCACTCCTGCACGAGGGCCTCCGCGGTCGACCCCGTGTGCTCCGCCCAGGCGTGCGCGGAGCCGAGGGTCGGGTGGCCGGCGAACGGCAGCTCCTCCGCCGGCGTGAAGATCCGCAGGCGGTAGTCGGCGTCGCCGGTCGGCGGCAGCACGAACGTCGTCTCGGAGAGGTTCGTCCACCGGGCGAGCCGCCGCATCGCGCCCTCGTCGAGCCCCTCGGCGTCGAGCACGACGGCGACGGGGTTGCCGCCGAGCACGGAGCCGGGGAACACGTCGACCTGCCGGAAGGGGTACCGCGTCATGCTGCGATCCTCCCAGCGGGCGGGGGGTCTCGAGGCTCGCTGCGCTCGCACCTCGACCATCGGGAGACGGATCAGCGGAGGGCGCGAGCGCCCTCCGACGGGACCACCGTGAACGGCACCGGAGCCGTCCAGCCCCGGTCGGCGAAGTCCCGCAGCACGCGGTCCGCGAGGCCCGCGGCGTCGCCCCCGGGCAGCAGCGCGATCGCGCACCCGCCGAAGCCTCCGCCGGTCATCCGCGCCCCGATCGCCCCCGCGGCGCGGGCCGCCTCCACCACGGCGTCGAGCTCGGGCACGCTGATCTCGAAGTCGTCGCGCATGGAGTCGTGGCTCGCGTACATCAGCCGCCCGAACGCCGCGAGGTCGCCCGCCTTCAGCGCGGCGACGCTCTCCTGCACCCGCGCGTCCTCCGTGACGACGTGGCGCACGCGGCGGAAGACGATGTCGTCGAGCACCTGCTCGGCGCCCGGCAGGTCGTCGACCGTCACGTCGCGCAGGGCGGTGACGCCCAGCTCGCGGGCGCCGCGCTCGCAGGCGTCGCGGCGGTCGCGGTAGCCGCCCGTCGCGTGGCTGTGCTCCACCCGGGTGTCCACGACGAGCAGCACGAGGCCGGCCGCGTCGAAGCCGAGGGGCACCTGCTCGACCGCGATCGACCGGCAGTCGAGGAACACGGCCGCGTCGGCCTCGCCGAACACGCTGGCCGCCTGGTCCATGATCCCGGTCGGCGCACCGACCGCGATGTTCTCCGCCCGCTGCCCGATGCGTGCGAGCGCCGTGCGGTCGAGGCCGGTGCCCCACACCTCGTCGAGCGCGACGGCCACGGCCATCTCGATGGCCGCGGACGAGGACAGCCCCGCCCCCACCGGCACGTCCGAGTCGATCGCGAGCTCGAACCCGTGCACGCGCGACAGGTCGACGGCCCGCTCCCCGAATGCCCAGGCGACTCCGAGCGGGTAGGCGGCCCAGCCGTCGAAGTCGCGCGAGGCCACGCGGCCGAGGTCGGACTCCACGACCCGGTCGTCGAAGGTCGAGACGAGGCGGACGACGCGGTCGTCGCGCGGCGACAGGGCGACCGTGGTCGCGCGGTCGATCGCGAAGGGCAGCACGAAGCCCTCGTTGTAGTCGGTGTGCTCGCCGATCAGGTTCACGCGCCCGGGGGCCCGCCAGAGCCCGGCCGGCTCGCCGCCGTAGGTCTGTGCGAAGAGCGCGCCCACGCGCTCGGTGCCGACGGTCACAGCGGGCGCTCCGCGTCCGCCTTCGCGAGCGCCGTCCGCAGCCGCTCCGCGGTCTGCTCGGGCACCAGGTCGCCGATCCAGGCGCCCATCGCCGCCTCCGACCCCGCGAGGTACTTCAGCCGGTCGGGACCGCGCCGGGGCGACGTGATCTGCCAGTTCAGCCGCACCGAGTCGCGGTGCGAGTGCACGGGCGCCTGGTGCCAGGCCGCGATGTACGGCGTCGGGTCGTCGTAGAGCGCGTCGACCGCGCGCACGAGGCGCAGCGCCACCTCGGCGAGCTCGTCGCGCTCCTCGTCGGTGAGCGCCGCGAGGTCGGGCACGTGCCGGTTCGGCAGCAGGTGCAGCTCGACCGGCCAGCGGGCCGCGAAGGGGACGAAGGCGGTGAAGTGCCGGGTCGCCAGCACGACGCGCTCCCCCGCCTGCTCGAACGCGAGCAGGTCCGCGAACAGGTCGCCGTCGTAGCGGTCGATCTGCTCGAGCAGGCGCGACGTGCGCGGCGTGACGTAGGGGTAGGCGTAGATCTGGCCGTGGGGGTGGTGCAGCGTGACGCCGATCGCCTCGCCCCGGTTCTCGAACGGGAACACCTGCTGCACGCCGGGCAGCGCCGACAGCGCCGCGGTGCGCTGCGCCCAGGCCTCGACCACCGTGCGGACCCGGTTCGGCCACAGGTCCGCGAACGAGCCCTCGGTCCGCGGGTCGAAGCAGACGACCTCGCAGCGCCCGACGGAGGTGCGCGTGCGGCCGACGCCGGGCAGCGCGAGGTCGGCCAGTCCCTCTGGAGCCGCGTCCGCGTGGTCGGCGAGCGCCGGCCCGAAGGACGGAGAGCGGTTCTCGAACACGACGACGTCGTACTCGGACGGCACCTCCGACGGGTTCGAGGCCGTCTGCGGCGCCAGCGGGTCCGCCTCCGCCGGCGGCAGGAAGGCGCGGTTCTGCCGCGCCGACGCGATGGAGACCCAGTCGCCGGTCAGCAGGTCCTGCCGCATGGTCGCCGTCGGCGGGCGCTGCTCCCCCGGCCGACGGTCCTCGGCGCGCTCCGCGGGCAGGGTGCTGCCCTCGTCGTCGAAGTAGATGAGCTCGCGGCCGTCGGCGAGCCGTGCGGGGCGAACGACGATGTCGGGCATCCGTGACCTTCCCGGCCGCTGGGTCGGCCGGGACAGCAGCCTAACGAGGGGCGCCGCCCGCCTCCCTCGGCAGCCCGAGCCGCTCGCGCAGCCCCAGCCGCACCGCGGGCCACTCAGAGGCGATGATCGAGAACACGACGGTGTCGCGGACGTAGCCCGGCCGCAGCATGTGACTGCGGAGCACGCCGTCCTGCTTGGCGCCGAGCGCAGCGATCGCGCGGCGCGACTGCCGGTTGTGCCAGTCGGTGCGGAGCTCGACCGCGATGCAGTCGAGCACCTCGAACGCGCGGGTCAGCTGCAGCAGCTTGGCCGCGGGGTTGACCGCGGTGCGCTGGGCGGACGCGGCGAGCCAGGTCGAGCCGATCTCGAGCCGACGGTTCGGCGCGTCGAGGTTCATGTACGTCGTCATCCCGACCGGGGTGCCGTCCGGCAGGCACGTCGCCCAGGGGGCCATCGTCCCGGCGCGCTGCAGGGCGAGCCGGCGCTCGATCTCCGCCGGCACCTCGTCCGGCGCGGGCACGCTGGTGGACCACTTGCGCCAGACATCGCCGTCCGCGGCCGCCGCGGCGAGCCCGTCGGCGTGGTGCCGGGCGAGGGGCTCGAGGCGGACCAGGCCGGACTCGAGCAGGACGGGATCGCTGAAGGAGCGCACGGCGCGATTGAAGCGCATGCCGTCGCCCGGCCGACCGGCGGCCGGGCGGACGGGACTCGGACCGCTCGCATGACACCATCGGTCCGTGACGGTCGACCGGGCGGCGACGGCCGACCTCCGGGCGGTCATGCCCCGCCCGACCCTCCGGGCGGGGTCGCTGGTACTGCACTGCCTCGCGCTCTTCGCCGCCGCCAGGACGGTGACGAGCGTCTTCCTGCTCTGGCTGACGACGCAGACCACCGCGGCCTCGGAGGCGGGGGCCTCCCCGTCGTTCACGGGACTTTCCAGCGTCTGGGACGGGCGCTGGTACCGACGCATCGCCTACGGCGGCTACCCGGCGACGCTGCCGGTCGACGCGCACGGGCAGGTGCTGCAGAACGAGTGGGCGTTCCTGCCCGGCTACCCGTTCGTGACCCGGGTCGTCTCGACGATCACGGGCGCGGACTGGTCCGCCGCCGCGGTCGGCACCGCCCTCGTGCTCGGGGCCGCGGCGGCCGTGCTGCTCGGGCTGCTGCTGGCACCGCACGTGGGCGCGGACCGCGCACTGCTCGCCGTGGCCCTCTTCTCGTTCTCGCCCGTCGCCTTCATGCTGCAGACGGCGTACGCGGACTCGATGATGCTCTGCCTCGTCTTCGGCGCCCTCCTCCTCGTCGATCGGGGCCGGAGCGGGTGGGCGATCCCCGTCGTGATCGCCGCGTCGCTGACGCGGCCCGGCGTCCTCGCCGTCGCCCTCGCCGTCGCGCTCGTGCTGCTGCAGCGCTGGCGGGAGGAGCGGCGCTGGACGCGCCGCACGACCTGGGACCTCGCGCTGCTCGCGGTCGCAGGGGTCGGCGGGCTCGCCTGGCCGCTGATCGCCGGGTCCGCGACGGGACGGGCGGACGCCTACGTGCTGACGGAGATCGCGTGGCGGGCGCCGTGGACCGGCAGCGCCGTGTTCACGCCGTTCGAGCCCTGGCTGTTCGTCGCGCAGCAGCTGTTCGGCATCGCCGGGCCGCCCGTGCTCGGCCTGGTGGTCGGCGCGACCGCGTGGTTCGTCCTGATCCCGGCGAGGCGCCTCGGGCGCACCGCACGCATCTGGGTCGGGGCCTACGCGCTGTACCTGCTCGCCGTGTTCATGCCGCAGACGAGCCTGCCGCGCCTGCTCATGCCGATGGCGCCCGCTCTCGGCGCGATCAGGACGCCGAGCCGCACGGTCGCGATCGCGCTCGTCGCCCTCTCGACGGTGCTGCAGCTCCTGTGGTGCTGGTGCACCTACGGGCCCGTCAAGACCTGGCTCACGGTCCCCTGACGGTCCAGGACGACGGAGCGGCCGCCGCGACGACACGTCGCGGCGCCCCCCCGCTCGGCCGTGTCCTCGCTCCTGAGAGCGCGAGCCGCTACTCCTCGAGCTTCAGCGCGATGCCGAGGGCGAAGAACGTCGGCGCCCAGTGGCCGACGAAGATCCCCCAGCGGTCCGACTGCGCCTTGTCCCGCTGGTCCTTGGCCTGGGAGATGCCCCACGCCGCGAAGCTGAGACCGATGGAGACGAAGCCGCCCCAGTAGGCGTACTCGCTCTTGAAGCCGGCATCGACCAGTGCCTTGATGGGGTTCATCCGCATCCTTTCGTCAGGCACCCACGATGCCGACGCCGCCTGCGAGAACGCCCCATGCGGGACGTCAGTCCACGTGCTCCGGCTGCGGCACCCCGCGCTCGCCCACGACGCGCGCCGCGGAGCGCAGCACGCGCTTCTCGTCGACGTCCAGCGCCTCGACGAGGTGGCGGCGCAGCACCTCGACAAAGCCGCAGGTCCCGGAGGCGAAGGCGTCCCGGCCCGCGTCCGCGAGCTCCACCCAGGTGCCGCGGCCGTCGGTCGGGCAGCCCGCCTTCTGCAGCAGGCCGCGGTCGGCCATCCGCCGGACCTGGTGGGAGATGCGGCTCTTCTCCCACCCGAGCACGTCCGCGAGGGCTCCGGCGCGCAGCCGATGCCCCTCCGCGGAGGCGAGGCCGCGCAGCACCTCGAAGTCGGCGAGGGACAGCCCTGCGTCGTGCTGGAGCCGCTGCTCGAGCAACCGCTCGACCGTGCCGTGCATCGCGGAGAGGGCGTGCCAGACCGCGAGGTCGTCGGGCGCCAGGCCTGCCTCGTGCTCCATGGCCCTACAGTAGCAGCGCGTCGTTGACGCGTCATCGAGGTGTGATAGTAGTAGATACGTCAACCACTATCGGAAGGACCTCATGGCCGACCTCAAGATCGGCGTGGTGCTCGGCAGCACCCGCCAGGGCCGCCTCGGCGAGCACGTCGCGAACTGGATCATGGACCGCACCGCGGACCGCGACGGCGCCGACTACGAGCTCGTCGACCTCCGCGACTACCCGATGCCCTTCTTCGACGGCGTCTCGCCGGCCTACGTGCCGCCGAGCGACCCCGAGGTGCAGCGCTTCGCGGCCAAGATCGCCGAGTTCGACGGCTACGTCTTCATCACCCCGGAGTACAACCACAGCTTCTCCGGCGTCCTGAAGAACGCGCTCGACTCGATCTACCCCGAGTTCAACAACAAGGCCGCGGGCTTCGCCTCCTACGGCTCGCTCTCCGGCGCCCGCGCCGTCGAGCAGCTGCGCCTGGTGTCGTCCGAGCTGCAGCTCGCGCACGTCCGCACGCAGCTCGCCTTCAGCATCTTCACCGACTTCAGCGGCTTCGGCACCCCGGACGTGGAGTTCACGCCCGGCCCGCAGCACGAGGTCGGCGCCGAGGGCCTGTTCGGCCAGCTCGAGGCCTGGGCCGGCGCCCTGCGCCAGGTGCGCCAGCCCGTCGCGGCCTGACGCCGCTCCACGGAGCACCCGACCCCGCGCGAGGCAACCGCCCCGCGCGGGGTCCTCCGCGTCCGCGAGCGCATCGCGACACACGCCGGAAAAGTGCTGCTGCTTGAATCCGCGGTGTGCACCGCCTCGTCATCGCCGCCGACCGCGCGCTCGTGGACGGCGCCTTCCGACCCGCCGCGGTCACGGTCGAGGACGGCCGCATCACCGCCGTCGAGCCCCTCGGAGCGACGCCGGCGGAGGCGATCCGGCTGGCCGCGGACGAGGTCCTGCTCCCGGGCCTAGTCGACACGCACGTGCACGTCAACGAACCCGGCCGCACCGAGTGGGAGGGCTTCCGCACCGCCACGGCGGCCGCGGCGGCGGGCGGCGTCACGACGCTGATCGACATGCCGTTGAACTCGATCCCGCCGACGATCGACCCGGCGGCGCTGCGGGTGAAGCGCGAGGCGGCGGCGCGCTCCGCGCTGGTCGACGTCGGCTTCTGGGGCGGTGCGGTGCCGGCCTCGCTGGGGTCGCTCGAGGCGCTGTGGGACGCGGGCGTCTTCGGCTTCAAGTGCTTCCTCGCGCCCTCGGGCGTCGACGAGTTCCCGCACCTCTCCCACGAGCAGCTGGACCGCGCGCTCGAGGAGCTCGCCGCCTTCGACGGGCTGCTGATCGTCCACGCCGAGGACCCCGAGGTGCTCGACCGGCACGTGGGCGGCGGAGGGCCGGGATACCCGGCGTTCGTCGCGTCCCGCCCGCCCGAGGCCGAGACGACGGCGATCAGCGCGGTGATCGAGGGGATCCGGCGCACCGGCGGGCGCGCGCACGTGCTGCACCTGTCGGCCGCGAGCGCCCTGCCGCTCGTCGCCGCGGCGAAGGCCGAGGGCCTGCGGCTCACCGCCGAGACCTGCCCCCACTACCTCGTCTTCGACGAGGAGCACATCCCGGACGGCGCGACGCAGTACAAGTGCTGCCCGCCGATCCGCGACCGCGCGAACCAGGACGCGCTGTGGCGGGGCCTGCTGGAGGGCGTCGTCGACCTCGTCGTGAGCGACCACTCCCCCTCGACCCCGGAGCGCAAGTTCGCGGGCGGTGGCGACTTCCAGGCGGCCTGGGGCGGCATCGCCGGGCTGCAGTCCGGCCTGTCCGCCGTCTGGACCGAGGCGCGCCGTCGCGGCGTCCCGCTGGAGACCGTCGTCGACCGGTTCAGCCGCCGCACCGCCGACTTCGTCGGCCTGGGCACCAAGGGCCGGATCGCGGTCGGCGCGGACGCCGACCTGGTGGTCTTCGCGCCGGACGCCCCGTACGCGCTCGAGGCGTCGGGGCTGCGCTACCGGAACCCGGTCAGCGCGTACCTGCACCACGAGCTCGTCGGGGTCGTGCGGCGCACCCTGCTCGCAGGGGTCGACGTCGACCCCGCCGCGGCGCCGCGAGGGCGGCTGCTCGAGCGCGCCTGACGCTCAGCGGCGGGCGCGCCGCCCACAGGACGGGCAGACCCAGCCCGACCGGGCGGGTTCTGCGGCGCGCAGCATGTGCTCGCCGCAGCGGCACGTGCGCGTGCTGTAGGAGGCGGAGTCGTGGGGGACGGGCAGTGCGGTCATGTCGACCTGCTCACCTGAGGCCGATCGGCCTCGATCTCGGCGACCGGTGACGGAGCACGCGGGCCGCAGATCGCGGGTCGTCGTCGTGTCCACCGCTGTCCCGGCGCCGCCACCGATGGTAGTCGCCCGCGCGCCGGATGGGAAGACGCCGCGAAGTCGCCGCCTGGGGCTTGACACGCGCGAGAACGCACCTCGGCGGGCTCCGCGGTGCGGGTCGAGCGGATCAGCGGCGCCACTCCCACGGGGTCGTCGAGGAGACGCGGCGGAACCCGGAGCGCTCGAGGATCGGGCGGGAGAACTCGGTCGAGTCGCTGCTCAGGTAGCGGATCCCGCGGTCCAGCGCGGATCTCGCTCGGGCGGCCGTCAGGGCACGGTAGATGCCGCGGTGCCGGTGATCGGCCCGGGTCGCGCCGCCCCAGAGCCCCGCGAACGCGGTGCCGGGCACCGGCTCGAGCCGGCCGGTCGACACCACCTCGCCGCCCGACTCGGCCGCCCACAGCTCGCCGCCGCGCGCGATGCGCCGCAGCAGGTCCTCGGCCCGGTCCTCGGAGACCGGGTCGCCGAAGACCTGGTCGGCCATCGCGCTCGCGGCGCGGACGTCGTCCGGCGAGGTCATCCGTCGAAGCCGCACGCCCTCCGGCAGCGGCACGTCCCGGGCGAGCAGCCGCGCCTCCCCGATCATGATCGACTCGGCCTCCCCCTCCTCGAAGCCGGCCGCGGCGAGCGCCTCGAGCAGCCCGGGCGCACGGTCGTGCGCCCGGGTCTTCCACTCGACGACCCGGACGTCCGCGTCGGCGCGCAGCCGGTCGAGCGCGTCGCGCACGAACGGCGCGGGATCGCCGGGCGGCAGGTCGCGGCAGGTGATGAAGCCGAAGCCGTCCGGGAACACCGCGAGCAGGGCGGGCCCGAGGCGCATGGTGCGCAAGGCGCTGCGCACCTCCGCGTCCCCGCGCAGCTGGTCGTCGTACGCCGCGAGCAGATCGTCCACACCGATGATCCTGGCGCGGCCTTCACACGACCGAAACCTGCGCCTGGGAGGCTGCCGCCCATGGCGATCGTCCTCGGCCCCAACCAGTACGGGAAGGCGGAGACCCGCCTGGTGCGGCTCGTGCGGGACAGCCCGGTGCACGGGATCACCGATCTGAACGTCTCCTCGGCGCTGCGCGGCGACTTCGACGCCGCCTACCTCGACGGCGACCAGCGGAACGTCCTGCCCACCGACACGCAGAAGAACTCCGCCTACGTCTGGGCGAAGAAGGTCGTGCCGGACCCGATCGAGGCCTACGGCCTGGCGCTCGCGCACCACTTCGTCGACGACGTCGCGCCGGTCGAGGCCGCCCGGATCGAGATCGAGCGCTTCGACTGGACCCGCGTCGCCGTGGGAGGGGCGCCGCACGACCACACGTTCGTGCGGACGGGCCAGGAGGTGCGGACGGCCGCCGTCACGCTCGAGCCGCCCGCGACGCACGTGGTCCAGGGCTTCAAGGACCTGATCGTGCTGAAGAGCACCGGCAGCCGCTTCAAGGACTTCCTCGTCGACGAGTACACGACGCTCCAGCCGACGGACGACCGCATCATGGCGACCTCGCTGACTGCGCGCTGGCGGGTCAGCGACCCGGCCGCGGACCTCGACTGGAACGGGATGTACGCGGGCGTGAAAGCGGTGATGCTCGAGCGGTTCGCGACCCTCGACAGCCTCGCGCTGCAGCAGACGCTCTGGCACATGGGCCGGGCGGCGCTCGAGGCGTACCCCGAGATCGCGGAGATCCGGCTGGTCGCCCCGAACAAGCACCACTTCCTCGTCGACTTCACCCCGTTCGACGAGTCGAACGAGAACGAGGTGTTCCACGCCGACGACCGCCCCTACGGGCTGATCCAGGCGAGCGCCCTCCGCGACGACGCGGCGCCGGCGGGCGACGCCTGGTGGACCTTCGTCGACCTCGCCTGACGGCCGAGCGCGGCATCGCCTCCGGCACGACGAAGGGCCGGCGGGCGACGCCTGGTGGACCTTCGTCGACCTCGCCTGACGGCCGAGCGCGGCATCGCCTCCGGCACGACGAAGGGCCGGCGCCCGAGGCGCCGGCCCTTCGTCGTGATCCGCTCAGGAGTCGGAGGCGTCCTTCGCCTTCTCGGTCTCCATGCGGTCGGATCCCATGTCCTGGTCCTTGACGCCCTGACCGGTCAGCTCCGCGTCGTCGGTGCGCTTGCCGACGGCCTCCTCGGCCTTGCCGGCCGCCTGCTGGACCGCGTCCTTCGCCTTGTCTCCGATGGCCATGCCGTTCCTCCTCGTGGGTCGGACGTGTTCCCGACGTCCTCGGGTCCTCCACGCTCGCAGGACGCCCCTGCGGAGCGCCTGGATCCGGCGCGTCCCGGAGGCGGCTCCCAGGTTGCGGGACCTCGCCAGGCGCCGCACGACAGGATCGAGCGATGGCGCCCCCGCGACTGGTGCTGTTCGACCTGGACGGCACCCTGCTCGACGGCTCCGGCCTGCCCGCGGCCATGCGCCGCACCTGCGAGGCGATCGCGGCGGACCTCCCCGGGGTCTCCGCCGACGACCTGGTCGCGGCCAACACGGCGGCGTGGCAGCGACTCTGGCCCGAGGTCGAGGACGACTGGATGCTCGGCGGCCGGGACGGGGACGCGGTCGCCGCCGAGATCTGGCGGGCGGCGCTCACGGCCGTCGGCGCCGACGACCCGCGCCTGCTCACCGCGACGCTGCACCGCTGGACGGAGGAGGAGCGGGCGATGTTCCGCCTCTACGACGACGTGCTGCCGGCGCTCGACGCCGTGGAGGGCACCGGGGCGCGGATCGGGCTGCTGACGAACGGCGCCGGGACCGTGCAGCGGCGCAAGCTCGCGGCGACGGGACTCGGCGAGCGGTTCGACCCGCTCGTGATCTCCGGCGAGATCGGGCTGCGCAAGCCCGACCCCGAGGTCTTCGGCGTCGCGCTGCACCGGGCCTCGATCGGCGCCCACGACGCCTGGTACGTCGGCGACAACCTGTGGCACGACGTCGCGCCGGCCCGCGCCGCCGGGCTGCACGCGGTCTGGGTCGACCGGCACGACATCGCACCCGAGGACGGCTGGCCGCGCCCGGACGCGGCGGTCACGACGCTCGCGGCGCTGCCCGCGCTGCTTCAGGAGCCGCGGTAGGTCGAGTACGCGAAGGGGCTGAGCAGCAGCGGCACGTGGTAGTGCTCCGTGCCGCTCACCCGGAAGGCGATCTGCACCTCCGGGTAGAACGCGGGGCGCCTCGTCGCGTCGAAGTAGTCGCCCGTCGCGAACACCAGCCGGTAGACCCCGTCCGGCAGCCGGTCGGGCCCGAGGGCGCTGATGCGGCCGTCGGCGTCCGTCGCGCCGCCCCCGACCTCGCTCCAGCCGTCGTGGGTCTGCCGGTCGAGGGTGACCCCGACCCCGACCGCGGGCGTCCCGAACGCGGCGTCGAGCACGTGGGTCGTGACCTGGCTCACGCGTCCTCCTCGAACAGGGCGCCGAGGCGCAGCGCGGCGATCTGCCGCAGCTGGTCCTTCGCCTCGGCGGTCTCGTCCGCGGGGTCCTGCTTGAGACGGCGCTGCAGCTCGTCGAGGATCTCCTGCCGGCTGCGTCCCGCCGCGCGGATGAGGAACACCCGACCGAACCGCTCCTCGTACACCGCGTTGCCGCGGGCGATCGCGGCGTCGAGCCCCTCCTCGGCGCGGCCGAGCCCGGCCTGCTCGTCCGCCGAGAGGCGCACCGCGGTGCCGTCGCCGCTGGCCCGCTCGCCGATGCGGGGGTGGTGCGCGACCGCCTCGTCGAGGTCCTCGTCCGTGAGCCGGCGCGCGGCGGCGTCACCCGCCTCGACGAGCGCGGCCACCGAGTCGTACGGGCCGCGACCCGCGACCTCGTCCACCCACCGCCGGGAGCCGAGCGCCGCGGCCAGCCGTTCCCGCGCCCGGTCCGTCGAGGTGTCGATCACCGCGCCGAGCCTACTCAGGCGGCGCGGGCGGCCGGCCGGCTCGGCGAGCCCGCGGCCGGCGCCGCGAGCCCCGTGCCGACGACGAGCACCAGGACGACGAGCAGCGCGTTCAGGATGCCGACGTGCTCGCCGAGCACCCCGATGACGGGCGGGCCGACGAGGAAGGCGAAGTAGCCGATGGTCGCGACAGCGCTGACCGTCGCGGTCGCGGTGCGGGGGTCGTCGGCCGCGGCCGACATGGCGACCGGGAACCCCAGCGAGGCGCCGAGGCCCCAGAGCACCACGCCGACGACCGCGATCCCGTCGACGGGCACGAAGATCACGACGAGCAGGCCGACGACCGCGAGCGCAGCCGTGCCGCGGAGCACCGGGACGCGGCCGAAGCGGTCGAGCAGGGGCACCCCGCCGATGCGGCCGACCGTCATGGCGGCGAGGAAGACCGCGAGCACCGCGGCGCCGCCGGCGTTGTCGAGGCCGTGGCCGTCGACCATCGCGAGGCTCAGCCAGTCGTTCGCGCTGCCCTCCGCGAACGCCATGCCGAGCGCGACCGCCCCGATCAGGAGCACGCGGCGGTCGCGCCAGACGGACAGCCGGTCGCGCCAGGTGCTCGGGGCGACCTCGGCGGTCGCGTCGATCGGCTGCTCGGCGGGCTGGAGGAAGCGGACGAGGACGACCGTGGTCGCGAGGGCCACGACGCCGACGCCGGCGAAGTGGACCGCGATCGGCACACCGGCCGCCTCGAGCAGCGACCCGAGGGCGGCGCCCAGGACGGTGCCGCCGCTGAACGACGCGTGGAACAGGGGCATGATCGTGCGGCCGATCGCGCGCTCGTTCGCCGCGCCGGAGAGGTTCATGGCGACGTCGACCACGCTCGAGAGCCCGACGACCAGGAGGATCACGAAGATCGCCGCGAACGACGGAGCGACCGCGACGACCAGTCCGAGCGCGATCATCGCCACGCTGACGGCGGCGTAGACGACGAGGATCGTCCGCGTCGCGCCGAGCCTCGCGATGATGTGGCTCGCCGCGATCAGACCCGTGATCGATCCGGCGCTGATCCCGATGATCAGGAAACCCATCTCCTGGGTGCTCGCGCCCAGCAGGTCGCGGATGCCGGGGACCCGGCTCGCCCAGGTCGCGAACACCAGCCCGGTGAGGGCGAAGATGGTGAAGACCGCCGTGCGCCAGTGCCGCAGCTCCTTCGCGGGACGGGCACGGGGGGCGGTCCTGGTCACCAGCAGGACCCTATCGGCGGAGGTGCGGGTGACGACGGTCGGACTGGTGCTCGCGGCGGGCGCGGGTCGCCGGTTCGGCGGCCCGAAGGCGCTCGCCCGGACGGGCGGCGGGGAGCCGTGGACCGCCCGCGCGGCCCGGACGCTCCGGGCGGGCGGATGCGACGACGTCCTCGTCGTGCTGGGCGCCGAGGAGGAGGCCGCGCGGGCGCTCCTGCCGCGGGACGTGCGGGTGGTCCTGGCGCCCCGCTGGCGCGACGGCGTCGGCGCCTCCCTGTCCGCCGGCGTCGCCGCGCTGCCGGCGGCGGACACCGCCGTCGTCGTCCCCGTGGACCTCCCCGGCCTGCCCGCGGCGGTGGTCGCACGCGTGCTCGACGCGGTGCCCGATCGCGGAGACCTGGCCAGGGCCGTCTACGCCGGGGCGCCCGGCCACCCCGTGGCGCTCGGGGCGGACCACTGGCGCGCCTTCCGCGACGACCTCCGCGGCGACGAGGGCGGCCGCCGGTACCTCGAGCTGCACGGGGCGGCGCACGTCGAGTGCGGCGACCTCTTCGACGGCGCGGACGTCGACCATCGGGCGCAGCCGCCGACCCGCTTCGGGGACTGACGCGTCAGTCGGCCTCGAGCTCGCCGAGGGCGCGGTAGGCCGCGTCGATGTCCGCGACCCGTGCCGCTCCGGCCGCGCCGAGCCGCCGGAGCACCGCGTCGGCGAGCGCGGCCGCGAACGCGCTCGCCGCCGCGTAGGAGTCGAAGGCGCCCGCCGACTCGATCGGCACCGAGAAGCGGTGCTCGACCCCGGCGGCCTCCGGGGCCCCCGGCTCGGTCACCAGGACGACGGCGGCCGGCGACGAGGCGAGCGCCGAAAGGAGCGCCCGGGTGCCGGCCGGGCGTCGCCGCAGCGCCACGAGCACGACCGCGTCCCGCGGCGTGAGCCCCACCAGCTCCTCGCCGAGCGACTGCCCCTGCTGCGGCACGAGCGCGACGTCGGGACGCGCCTGCGCGAGCGCCTGCCGCAGCGGCATCGCCACTTCGCCCCCGCTGCGCAGACCGACGACGCGCACCCGCGCCGCGGCCGCCAGCACCTCGGCGGCGGCCTCGAGCGCGGCCGGATCGAGCTCGGCGGCGAGTCGCTGCAGGTTGCGCAGCTCCTGCGCGAGCAGCGCGGGCACGCGCTCGCCCCGCTGCTCCACCACGACGGGCAGGCCGGTGCCGCGCTGCGCCCGAAGCAGGTCGCGCACCTCGGACGACGCCGCGAACCCGAGGCGCCGGTAGAGCCGGGAGACGGTCGCCTTGGACACCCCGGTCAGCCGCGCGAGCTCGCTCGAGTTGTACAGCGCGGACTCGTCCGGGCGGGCGCGGAGGAAGCCGGCGACGCGCTGCTCCTGCGGGGTCAGCGCCTGCCACGCGCCGTCGATCCGCTCCGCGAGCCCGGTCACCCGCGCTGCCGCTCCGCCACGGCCAGCACCGTCGCCTCGAACGCGTCGAGGGCGGCCGCGACGTCCTCGCCCGTCACCGTCTCGTCCGGGTGGTGGCTGATGCCGTCGTTCCCGCAGCGCAGGAACAGCATCGCGACGTCCGCGACCTCGACGACCGCCATCCCGTCGTGCCCGGCCCGGCTCCACAGCCGGACGGGGTCGGCGTCGCCGACGGCCCGGGCGCCCGCCTCGACCGCGTCGACCAGCCAGGGGGCGCAGGTCGCGGTGTCGGCCCGGTAGAGCTCGTCCCACCCCCACCGGACGCCGCGGCGGTCGCACACCTCGCGCGCGAGCGCGTCGATCGCGGCGAAGGCGGCGTCGCGGGCCTCGTCGCTCTCGGCCCGGAGGTCGAGGGAGAACCGCGCGACGCCCGGCACCTGGTTGACCCCGCCGGGGAGGGCATCGATGCGCCCGACGGTGCCGATGGTGCCGGTCTCGATCGCGATCCGCTCGATCCCGACCACGATCTCGGCGGCGGCGACGAGGGCGTCGCGCCGGCGGGGGTAGGGGGTGCCGCCGGCGTGCCCCGCCCGGCCGGTCACCTCGAGCGCGAACCGCCGCGCACCGGCGATGGCGGTGACGACGCCGAGCCCCCGGCCCGCGTCGAGCAGGTGCGGCCCCTGCTCGATGTGGACCTCCAGGTAGCCGACGAGGTCCTCGCGCCGCCGTGCGGCCTCGCCGATCCGGGCCGGGTCCAGCCCGAACGCCGTCATCGCCTCCTTCACGGTGACGCCGGCGCGGTCGGGCGTCGCCAGCCAGTCGGCGCCGACCCGGCCGGCGAGCGCTCGGGAGCCGAGCAGGGCGTTGCCGAAGCGCGTCCCCTCCTCGTCCGTGAACCCGATCACCTCGAGCGCGAACGGCAGCGGTGCATCGCGCCGCCGCAGGCGGTCGGCGACCTCGATCGCGAGCAGGACGCCCAGCATGCCGTCGTAGCGGCCGGCGTCGGTGACGGTGTCGAGGTGGCTGCCGAGCAGCAGCGCGGGCAGGCCCGGCCGCATGCCCTCCAGCCGCCCGACGAGGTTGCCGGCCGCGTCCTCGCGCACCGTCAGGCCCGCGTCGCGCATCCAGCCGCCGACCAGCGCGTTCGCGGCGCGGTGCTCGGGCGACAGGTGCACCCGCTCGATGCCGCCGGGCAGCGAGCTGAGCGCGGCGAGCGCGTCGCAGCGCCCCAGCGCGCGCTCCGCGGTCATGCCGCCGCCCGGTAGACGCCCTGCGCCGCCTCCGTGCCACCGGCCGTCGGCACGGCGACCCCGTGCCGGCGCAGCACCGCCTCGAGGGCCGCGAGCGTCGTCAGCACCGCGTCCCGCCGGGCGTTGTAGCCCATGGTGCCGATGCGCCAGACGCGGCCGTGCAGCGGGCCGAACGAGGTGCCGATCTCGATCCCGTAGTCCTCCAGCAGCTCCGCGCGCACCGCGTCGCCGACCACGCCGTCGGGGATCTCGACGCCGACCACGTTCGTCATCCGGTGCGCGAGGTCGCCGAAGGGCGTGAGCCCGAGGCCCTGGACGCCCGCGAGCATCGCGTCGCCGTGCAGCCGGTGCCGCGCGACGGACGCGTCGAGCCCCTCCTCGAGCAGGACCCGCGCGCACTCGCGGGCGCCGTAGAGCATCGTGGTCGCCTCGGTGTGGTGGTTCAGGCGCTTCGGCCCCCAGTAGTCGAGGACCTGGCCGAGGTCGAAGTAGTTGGAGCGGATGCGGTCCGCCCGCACGGGGTCGCCGGGCGAGCGGATGCCCGCCTCGATGCTCTTGCGCGACTCGATCACCTCGACCGCCCGCGGCGACAGCGTGACCGGCGCGGAGCCCGACGGGCCGCCGAGGCACTTCTGCAGCCCCGCGGAGACCGCGTCGAGCCCCCACGCGTCGGTGAGGAACGCGTTGCCGCCGAGGCTCGCGGTGGTGTCGCAGTAGAGCAGCACGTCGTGCTCGCGGCAGATCGCGCCGAGGGCGTCCAGCGGCTGCGCGACCGTCGTGGAGGTGTCGCCGTGGACGACGGCGAGCACCTTCGGCCGCACCTCGCGGACCGCGGCCTCGATCGCCTCGGGCGCGAACACCTGCCCCCACGGCACGTCGATCACGTGCACCTCGGCCCCGCAGCGCTCTGCGATCTCGACGAGCAGATGGCCGAACCGCCCGAAGCGCGGCACGAGCACGCGGTCGCCGGGCTCCACCAGGCTCACGAGCGCCGCCTCGATGCCGGCCCGGCTGGTCCCGTCCACGAGCAGCGTCGCCTCGTTGGCGGTGACGAAGACCTCGCGGTAGAGCGCCTGCGTCTCGGCCATCGTCGCGGTCATGAACGGGTCGTACTGGCCCGTCAGCTGGGCGGACATCGCCTGCAGCACCCGTGGGTGCACGGTGATGGGGCCGGGTCCCATCAGCAGGCGGGGCGGCGGGTCGATCGGTCCAGCGCTCACGGCACCTCCTGCAACACTCGTTCCAGCGAGGACTCTAGCGCAACCGGTGTTTCACGGGCGTTTCGAGCCGTGCCGCGTCGCGACGCGGCACGGTGCGCGCCGTCACGACCGTGCCGCATCGCGACGCGAGGCGCTCCGGGAGCTCAGCCGAGCGACGCGGCCAGGTGCACCAGGGCGTCGTCGCTGTCGCGCGGACCGACGAGGCACAGGCCGAGCGGGGCGCCGCCGACCTCGAGCAGCGGGGCCGAGAGCGCGGGTGCGCCGAGGATCGCGGCGATGCAGGTGAGCCGGAGGGTCGCGGAGCGCGCCCGGTCGACCTCGTCGGCCGGCGCCGTCGACCGCGGGGCCGGTGCCGCGGTCGAGGGCAGCAGCAGCACCGCGCCCTCGAGCGCGGCGGCGAAGCGCTCCCGGGCGCCGTCGAGCGCGTCCCGCGCGCGCGCGGCCTCGTCGGCATCGATCCCGGCGGCGGCGCGGATCCGCTCGGCGACGGCGCCGGACACCGCTTTCGGGTGGGCGGTGAGCCAGGCCCCGTGCTCCGCCCACGCCTCGGCGGCCTGCACGACCCGGAACGCCTCCAGCGCCTCGGCGACGTCGCCGGGGTCCACCGCCTCGGGCGTCAGGCGCGCGACGCGGGCGCGGAAGACGTCCGCCACGTCCGCGTCGAGACCGTCGAGCAAGCCGGGGTCGACCGCGAACACGTCGGGCGCCGCAGCCGCGGGGGCGCCCCGGCCCGACACGCGGGAGCACGCCGCGAGCACCGCGCGCTCCCGCGTCAGCCATCCGACGGTGTCGAAGCTCGGTGCGAGCGGCACCAGGCCGTCGCGGGCGATGCGGCCGCGGGTGGTCCGGAGCCCCCAGAGCCCCTGGTACGAGGCGGGGACGCGGACGGATCCGGCCGTGTCGGTCGCGAGGCCGATCGCGGCCTGCCCGAGCGCGACCGCGCTGGCGGGTCCGCTCGACGAGCCGCCGGGCAGCGCGCCCGGGACCCGCGCGTTCGGCGGGGTGCCGTAGTGGGGGTTCGCCCCGGCGATCGAGTAGGCGAGCTCGTCGGTGCGGGCGATGCCCGTCACCTCGGCGCCGGCGTCGAGCAGGACCTGCACGGCGCTCGCGGTCGAGGACTCGACCGGGGCCTCCGCGAGGTGGGCGGGCACGCCCGCGCCGATGCGCTGCCCGGCGATCGCGAACAGGTCCTTCACCGCGACGCCGCGGCCCCGCAGCGGGCCCTCCGCGGCGCCGGCGACGAGCGGCGTCCCGACGACCCGCCAGACCCGGCCGTCGACCGCGGGTGCGGCGCCGCTCACGTGGGCGGCGAGCACCTGCCACCCGGCCGGCCCGCGCCGCCACGTCTGCGTCTGCAGCCCGTGCCCGCCGGCCACGGGCCGCAGCTCGGCGACCACCGTCGCGAGGTCCGGCCCCAGCACCCGGACGTGCACCGCGGCGATCTCGCGCGCGGGCGCACCGCCCCGGCCGCGCCGGAACGCCGCGATCGCCTCGTGCCCGACGAGCAGCCCTGCCGCGTCGCCGCGGAGCGTCGCGGGCCCCGCCGCGAACAGCGCGTCGAGGGCCGCGACGTCGTCCGCCATCAGGGCGGTCTCGTAGGCGCGGAAGGCGGTCAGCAGGCCCTCCGGGACGGCGGCGTCGGCGTGCACCGGCGCGTCAGCCATCGAAGTCCGCGATCCGGATGCGCGCGTGCACGCCCTTGACCAGGTCGACGACCTGCGAGATGTCGAAGTCGGTCGCCGCGGACAGGTAGGCGAGCGCGTGGTGGCGGTCCATGCCGAACCGCGCGTGGAGCAGCTCGATGGCGTTGCGGACGCAGTGCTTGACCGCCTCGTCGAGGTCCTCGTCGAGGCCGGTCGGGACCAGGAGCTCGGGCGTGACGATCAGCGGACCGCGCACCTCTCCCCACTCGGCGCGCGCCTGCTCCGCCGGCACGACGGTGAACCGCAAGGTCGCTCGCAGCGAGGCCTCGAGCGCGGTGAGCGCGACCTCGCCGTCGCCCTGCGCGAAGTGCGGGTCGCCGACGTAGGCGAGCGCGCCGTCGACCTGCACCGGCAGCAGCAGCGAGGCGCCCTCGACGAGCAGCTTCACGTCGATGTTCCCGCCGAACGCGCCGGGCGGCACGGAGTGCGGGCGCTCGTCCCCCGCCGCGGCGACGCCCATGATCCCGAGGAACGGGGCGAGCGGGAAGCGCGCCGCCCGCTCGCCCCCCTCGCGCAGCGGCAGCACCCCGACGAGGCCGCCGTCCCGCTCCTCGACCGCGGTGAACACGCTGACCGCGTCCGGCCCCTGCGGGTACTCCCCCGGCAGCGCGCCGCGGCCGTGCCGGTTCGAGATGACGCCGTACGGCACGCGCGGCTCGAGGTGGAGCACGTCGATCCGCAGCAGGTCCCCGGGGCGGGCGCCGTCCACGCGGATCGGACCGGTGACCACGTGGGGCCCGTCCGCCGGCTCGCGCCGGCATGTCCGGGCGACCTCGACCGCGTCGTCGAGCACGAGGTGCGCGGGGACGCCGCGGGCCGCGAAGTACGCGAGCGGGTCCTGGCCCTGGTCGGGCAGCAGCCCCTCGTGCGAGAGCGTGTCGACCGTCAGCACGTCGCCCGAGGCGAGCTCGACGACCGCCTCGTCCGCGGCGCAGGGCAGGCGCCCCCAGAGGACGGTGACGGGCGTCGCGGGCAGGTAGTGCTCCGCGTCCGAGCCCGGCTGCACCGCGGTCCATCCGGACAGGTCGACAGGGGCCACGGCTTCCCTCCGGTGCTCGACGTGGCCACACGCTATCGCTCGGCGAGCGCCGCACGGTTGGATGGGCGGCGATGGACGCGTGCGCATGCTGAAGGACCAGGACCGGCTGCACCTCGGGCTCATGCTCGCGCTCACCTTCTCCACCGGGGTGGTCGACGCGATCGGCTACCTCGGCCTCGACCGCGTGTTCACCGGCAACATGACGGGCAACGTCGTGATCCTCGCGATGGGCCTGACCGGGCAGGACGGCCTGCCGATCGTCGGCCCGGTCATCGCGCTCGTCGGGTTCGTGGTCGGTGCGGCGATCGCGGGGCGCGGGCTGAAGGGCGTGCCGAAGGGCTGGCACCGCCGCGACACCGTGATGCTCGCGGTCGTCGCCGCCCTGCTGCTGATCGCCCTGGTGCCGACCGCCTTCGTGACGAGGACGCCCGTGCCGCCGACGCTCGGCTATCCCGTCACCGCGCTGCTCGCCGTCGCCATGGGCATCCAGGCGGGCACGGCCCGTCATGTCGCGGTCACGGACGTCACGACCGTGGTCGTCACGTCCACGCTTGCCGCGCTCGCGTTCGACTCGCGCTTCGGCCGCGCGATCGGGCAGACCTGGGTGCGGCGGCTGCTCGCGGTGGCGCTGATCGGCCTCGGCGCGCTCGCCGGCGCCCTGCTCCTGAAGATCGCCTTCTGGGCCGGCCTGTCGCTCGCGGCGACGATCCTCGTGGCCGTCGCGGTGCTCGGCGCGCTCGGTCAGCGGGCCCACCACCGCGCCCGGGCGGCCGAGGAGCCCGCCTCCGCCGCTCGATAGGCTGCCGGGCACGCGTCGGCGCGGCACCGGCCCGACGTGGAGCACGAAGCGGAAGGACCCCCGTGAGCGGCGTCGTCACCCTGACCCCGGCCCCCGTGCTGGATCGCACCTACCTCGTGGCCGCGATGGCCCCCGGCAAGGTGAACCGCGCCGTCGAGGTCCACGAGTACATGAGCGGCAAGGGGCTCAACGTCGCCCGCACCCTGCACCTCGCCCGCACGCCGGTCGCGGCGGTGATGCCGATCGGGCGCGACGACGAGCACCTGCTCTTCCGCACCCCCTACCCGCACATCCTGCGGATCATGCCGATCCAGGGCCGCATCCGGGTGAACACCGCGGTCGTCGAGGACGGCGGCCGGACCACGAACGTCAACCAGTCGGCGATCCCGATGTCGACCGCCGACTGGCAGCGCGTCGTCGACCTCGCGGTCGAGCAGCTGCAGGACATGGGCGCCGACTGGATGTGCGTGAGCGGCACGCACCCGTTCAACAGCGACACGGGCGACTACGTCGACATGACCGAGCTCTTCGAGCGCACCCGGGCGGAGGGCGCCCGCGTCGCGCTCGACACGAGCGGGAAGCCGCTGGAGCGCCTGGTCGGCAGCGGGCTCGTGAACCTGATCAAGCCGAACGCCGACGAGCTGGCGAACCTGGTCGGCCGCAACCTCTACACGGTCGGCGAGGCCCTCGACGCGGGTCGCGAGCTGAACGCGCAGGGCGTGGAGGTCGCGCTCGTCTCGCTCGGCGCCGACGGCGCGCTCGCGATCAGCGGCGACGAGGCCTACTGGGGTGCCGCCGTCGCGCCGCGCCTCGTGAACACGACCGGCGCCGGCGACGCGACGCTGGCCGGCTTCCTCCGCGACTCGATCGACGAGGAGACGCGCATCGTCGGGGAGACGCCGGCGCTGACGCTCGAGCGCGCGCTGACGACGGCGGTCTCGTGGGGCGCGCTGGCCGTGTCGCTGCCGACGACGCTGATCTCCGGGATCGACGACGCCCCGGTCCCGACCGTCGAGGCCCCGGACCCGAGCCGCCCCCTGCTCGAGGCCACCCACCTCGTCTGAGTTTCATCTTGTAGGCAGATCTCGGGCTGGGCCCGAGATCTGCCTACAAGATGAAACTCACGCGGGCTGGGGGAGCTTCGCGGGCTGCTCGACCGGCAGCTGCACCGTGAAGACCGTGAGCCCCGGCTCGCTCGCGACGGACACGGTGCCGTGGTGCGCCTGCACCACCGCGCTCACGATCGACAGGCCGAGGCCGGTGCTGCCCGTGGTGCGGGCGCGCGAGGAGTCGCCGCGGACGAAGCGGCCGAAGAGCTGCGGCCGCAGCTGCTCGGGGATGCCCGGCCCGTCGTCCCGCACGCGCGCGAGCACGTGGCCGTCGCGGGGCGCCGACAGCTCGACGGCGACGCGTGTCCCGGCCGGGGTGTGCACCCTGGCGTTCGCCAGCAGGTTCGTGAACACCTGCTGCAGCTTGGCGGCGTCGCCGCGGACGATCACGGGCTCCTCGGGCAGGTCGAGGTCCCACTCGTGGTCGCCGCCCGCGGCATGCGCGTCGCTCACGACGTCGACGAGCAGGCGGGAGAGATCGACCTCGGTCGTGTCGATCTCCCGCTCGGCGTCGAGGCGCGCGAGCAGCAGCAGGTCCTCGACCAGGCTCGTCATCCGCTGCGACTCCGATTCGATGCGGCCGATGTTGTGCTGCACGGTGTCGCTGAGGTCGCCGCCGAACCGCCGGGTGAGCTCCGCATAGCCGCGGATGGAGGCGAGCGGCGTCCGCAGCTCGTGGCTCGCGTCCGCGACGAAGTTTCGCAGCTTGTCCTCGCTGGCCTGCCGGGCCCCGAGCGCGTTCGCGACCGTGTCGAGCAGGTTGTTGAGCGCCGCCCCCACCTGCCCGACCTCGGTGTGCGGGTTCGTGTCGCCCTCGGGCACGCGCTGCGGGAGCTCGACGTCGCCGCGCTCCAGCGGCAGGGAGGCGACCTTGGACGCGACGCCCGCGACCCGCCGGAGCGGTCGGAGCGCCCGCCCGATGATCGCCGCCGCGAGGAGCCCCGACAGCACGATGGCGAGCAGCACGACCACGGCGATCGGCAGCAGCACCGCCGCGGTCCGCGCGTTCAGGATGGACAGCGGCTTCCCGACGTACACCGCGTTGTCCGTGCCCTGGACGACCTGTGCGGCGAACCGGTAGGTGCCGAGCCCGGGGAGGAACACGTCTCTGATGACGCCGCCCGGCCGTCGAGCGTCGTCGAGGTCGATGCCGTTCACGAGCGCCCGGAACTCGGCCGCCGTGAGCGGCTGCGAGTTTTGCGTCATCGAACCGGTCGGTCGGTAGTGGTAGCCCTGGGCGAAGCCGCTCGCGGGCACCGAGATGGCGATGATGCTGTCCGAGCGCTCGAGGTACGGGTTCCTGCCCTGCAGCACCTCGACCAGGTCCTCGGGAGAACGGACGAGGCTCTGGATGTCCTGGTTGAACTGAGATCCGAGCGAGTTGCGCACCACGAGCGAGACCACGCCGCCGATGAGGATGCTGGTGACGGCGACCAGCATCACGGTGAGCCCGATCAGCCGCCCGCGCAGGGTCCAGTTCGAGAAGCGCATCCGCGGTGGACCGAAGCGGTCTACTCCGCCGACTTCAGCATGTAGCCGGCGCCGCGGACCGTGTGGATCATCGGCTTGCGGCCCGCGTCGATCTTGCGGCGGAGGTAGGAGATGTAGATCTCAACAACGCTCGACTTGCCGCCGAAGTCGTAGTTCCAGACCCGGTCGAGGATCTGCGTCTTCGAGAGGACGCGCCGCGGGTTCCGCATCAGGTAGCGCAGCAGCTCGAACTCGGTCGCGGTCAGCTCGATCTGGTCGTCGCCGCGCGAGACCTCGTGGCTGTCCTCGTCGAGCACCAGGTCGCCGACGACGAGGCGGGGGTCCTCCTCCTCGCTCGCGGTGAGCATGGAGCGCCGGATGAGCCCGCGGAGCCGCGCCACGAGCTCCTCGAGGCTGAAGGGCTTCGTGACGTAGTCGTCGCCGCCGGCGGTCAGGCCGTTGATCCGGTCCTCGAGCGAGTCCTTGGCGGTGAGGAAGAGCACCGCCGTCTGCTGGCCGTCCGCGCGGACGCGGGACAGCACCTGCATCCCGTCGATGTCGGGCAGCATCATGTCGAGCACGATGGCGTCGGGGCGGAACTCGCGGGCGAGCGTCAGCGCGTGACGGCCGTCCGCGGCGGTCTTCACCTCCCACCCCTCGTACCGCAGCGCCATCTGCAGCAGGTCGGTCAGCGTGGGCTCGTCGTCGACGACGAGGACGCGGATCGGGCTGCCGTCCGGGTGCTTCAGCTTCGGGCGGCTCTGGGGAGACGCATCGGCGGCGGCGGGGCGGGTGAGCGACATGACTCCACGGAACCCCAGATTCCTATGAGTCGCCCGAGACACGCTGATGGGAAGACTGGGAGGCGCCGATCAATTCGGCTCCGCCGATGGAACGACGGAGGGCCGGGAGGATCGCTCCTCCCGGCCCTCGATCGAACGCCTCGGTCAGGCGAGCGTCGCGACGTCCAGCGGGATGCCGGGGCCGAAGGTCGTCGAGACCGACGCCTTCTGGATGTAGCGGCCCTTCGCGGCGGACGGCTTGAGGCGGTTGACCTCGTCCACCGCCGCCTTGAAGTTCTCCGACAGCGCCTGCTCGGAGAAGCCCGCCTTGCCGACGACGAGGTGCACGTTGCTGTGCTTGTCCGTGCGGAACTCGATGCGGCCGCCCTTGATCTCCGACACGGCCTGGGCCGCGTTCGGGGTCACGGTGCCGGTGCGCGGGTTCGGCATGAGGCCGCGCGGGCCGAGCACGCGGCCGAGGCGGCCGACCTTGCCCATCATGTCCGGCGTCGCGACCGCGGCGTCGAAGTCGGTCCAGCCGCCCGCGACGCGGGCGATCAGCTCGTCGCCGCCGACCTCGTCCGCGCCCGCGGCGATCGCGGCCTCGGCCGCGGCGCCGATCGCGAACACAATCACGCGCTGCGTCTTGCCGGTGCCGTGCGGCAGCGACACGGTGCCGCGGACGATCTGGTCCGCCTTGCGCACGTCCACGCCCAGCTTGAGGGCGACCTCGACGGTGGAGTCGAACTTCTTCGAGCCCGTCTCCTTCGCGAGGTTCAGGGCCTCGTCGGCCGTGTAGAAGCGGCCGTCCTCGATCTTCGCGGCGGCCTCGCGGTACGCCCTGCTCTTCTGCGCCATGTCCCGCCTCCTACTGCTCGACCGTGATGCCCATGGACCGGGCGGTGCCGGCGATGATCTTCGCGGCCGCCTCCAGGTCGTTGGCGTTCAGGTCCGGCTGCTTGGTCTGCGCGATCTCGCGCACCTGGTCGCGGGTGAGGCGACCGACCTTGTCCGACTGCGGCGTGGACGAGCCCTTGCCGACGCCCGCGGCCTTCTTAATCAGCTCCGCGGCGGGCGGGGTCTTCAGGACGAACGTGAACGTCCGGTCCTCGTAGACGGTGATCTCGACGGGGATCACGTTGCCGCGCTGCGACTCCGTGGCGGCGTTGTACGCCTTGCAGAACTCCATGATGTTGACGCCGTGCTGACCGAGCGCGGGCCCGATCGGGGGCGCCGGGTTGGCGGCGCCCGCCTTGATCTGGAGCTTGATCAGGCCGGTCACCTTCTTCTGGCGAGCCATAGCTGTCTCCTTGCATGTCGAAGCCGCGGGCGGATGCCCGGCGGCTGCTCCCAGCGCCGGGCCCGATGCCCGGCGTGGTGGTGGCCGTGAAGGCCGACGGACGAGTCTACGCGCCCGACGAGGCGGGTGCGGCCGAAGCCGCACGTTCCTTACGGACCCGGTCCGTCAGCCATGACCGGCGCGCGCCTCAGCGCGCCGGTACGGCACAGGCTTCGATCCGCCCGCGGATCGAAGACCATGGACTCAGAGCTTGGTGACCTGGTCGAACGACAGCTCGACGGGGGTCTCGCGCTCGAAGAGGCTGACGAGCACGGTGAGCTTGCCGCTCTCCGGCTTGATCTCGCTGATCGTGCCGGGCAGACCCGCGAACGAGCCCTCCTTGATCGTGATCGTCTCGCCGGCCTCGAAGTCGACCTCGGCCGGGATCGCGGTGCGCGTCGCGCCGCCGCCCGTGCCGCGCGCCGCCTTCGCCCCGGCGCCCGCGCCGGCCTTCACCGGCGCCTCGGCGACCTGGACGGTGCTCTTCAGCATCTCGAACGCCTCGTTGAAGCGCAGCGGCGTCGGGTTGTGCGCGTTGCCGACGAACCCGGTGACGCCCGGCGTGTGGCGCACGAGCGACCACGACTCCTCGTTCAGGTCCATCCGGACGAGCACGTAGCCGGGAATCCGCACGCGGTTGACCAGCTTGCGCTGGCCGTTCTTGATCTCGACCACGTCCTCCATCGGGACCTGGACCTCGTAGACCGCGTCCTCCTGCGCCAGCGTGGTCTTGCGCTGCTCGATGTTCTGCTTGACGCGCTTCTCGAAGCCCGCGTAGCTGTGGATCACGTACCACTTGCCGAGCTTGCCGCGCAGCTCCATCCGGAACGCCTCGTACGGGTCGACGTCCTCGTCGAGCTCCTCCTCGGCCACGTCGGACGCGATGCCCTCCGCGACCCCCTGGCCGTCGCCGGCCGCCGCGGCGTCCGCGAACGCCTCGTCGCCCTCGTCATCGGTGGCCTCGGCGGCCGCCTCGACGTCGCCGCGCTCGTGGACCTCGAGCGCCTCGTCGACCACGTGGTCGGCAGCCGGGTCGGCAGCCTCCTCGATGGCGTCGAGCCGCTCCTGCTCGTCGTCCTGCTCGTCGTCGACGACGTTCAGCCGCTCGTCCTCGGTCGCCGTCTCGAGCTGCTCCGCGCGGCTCGGCAGGTGGGAGTCGTCGGCGAGGGCCAGCTCGGGGTCGCCCTCGTCGGCGCCGGCGTTCTGCTCGTACTCCGGCTCGAGGTCCAGCTCGTCGCGGTGGGACTTGGCCATGGTGTTGCGGTTTCCTTCCACGTCTGTCGTGGGTGCGGCGCGGGACGAGGTCTCGCCCTGGTGGTGATGCGCGCCGGGAGGCGGTGGGTCAGCTGCCGCCGCCGAAGACGAACGCGACCAGGAAGCCGAACGCGAGGTCCAGCAGGTACACGATCGCCATCATGACGACGACGAAGCCGAGCACGACGCCCGTGTAGGTCACGAGCTCGCGCCAGGTCGGGGTGACGACCTTCTTCAGCTCTGCGACGACCTGCCGCAGGAAGAGCGCGATGCGGGAGAAGGGGTTGCGTCGCGCCTGCCGCTCGAGCTTCGCGACGGCGACGACGTCCTCGCCGGGCTCGTCGAGCGTCCTGCGCGCCATCGCTGCCCCTTCCTTCCTCACGCGTGCTTCCGCGACCGGCTGGATGTCGATCAGCGCTGTGCAGGGCGGACAGGACTCGAACCTGCAACCTGCGGTTTTGGAGACCGCTGCTCTACCAATTGAGCCACCGCCCTAGGCCCGTCGGGGACGTGCGCGTGCACCGCGCCCACCGATCGGCGCCTGCGAGTGTAGCAGCGGCCCCCGCCGGACCGCGGGCGGCGGCCGGTCAGAGCCCGACGCTGCCCTGCATGATGCCGCCGTCCACCACCACGGTCGTCGAGGTCATGTACGAGGAGCGGCCGGAGGCGAGGAACACGACGACGTCGGCGATGTCGTCCGGCTTGGCCAGCTTCCGCAGCGGGATCGCGTCCTGCAGCTTGCCCAGCTTGTCCTTGTTGCTCGTCGTGGACTCGTTGATGGGCGTGTCGACCGCGCCGGGCGCGATGTTCACCATCCGCACGCCGTGCGGGCCGAGCTCGACGCCGGCCGTGCGGGTGAGCATCCGCATGCCGCCCTTGCTGACGCAGTAGGCGATGTTCCCGGGCATCGGCCAGTCCTCGTGCACGGACGAGATGTTGAGGATGAGCCCTCCGTCGCCCTGGTCGATGAACCGCTTGGCCGCGGCCTGCGAGGCGAAGAAGGCGCTCTTCATGTTGATCGCCATGACCTTGTCGTAGTCCTCCTCGGTCGTGTCGAGGAGGGACTGCCGCGTCTCGATCCCGGCGTTGTTGACCAGGACGTCGAGCCGCCCGAACTCGTCGACGGCCTTCTGCATCATCCGGTGCAGGTCGTCGGCCTTCGAGATGTCGGCCTCGACGCCCACGGCCTTGCCGCCCGCGTCGCGCACCTGCTGGAGCAGCTGCTCCGTCTGGTCCTCGTGCGCCACCCAGTCGACGACGACGCTCGCGCCCTCGGCGGCCATGGCCAGCACGATCGCCTTGCCGATGCCGCTGTTCCCGCCCGTCACCACGACCGACTTCCCGTCGAGCGAACCCACGACCGCCTCTTCTCCCCGCCGGTGCGGCGGACTCGTCCCCGCGCTCCGCGGACCGGCGCGCACGAGAAGCGTCCTCAGCCCGGCTGGACGCCCGCCGGTAGGCTCCCGTGCCGTGGCACGCACCGCTCCCGGCCCGATCTCCCCGCGCATCGGCGCGATCGCCGAGTCGGCGACGCTCAAGGTCGACTCGAAGGCGAAGGCCATGAAGGCGGCGGGCCGGCCGGTCGTCAGCTACGCGGCGGGCGAGCCCGACTTCGACACCCCGGCGCACATCGTCGAGGCGGCGGAGCGCGCCGCCCGCGACCCGCGCAACCACCACTACACCCCGGCGCCCGGGCTGCCCGAGCTGCGCGAGGCGATCGCGGCGAAGACGGCGCGCGACAGCGGCCTCGAGGTCGCCCCGTCCCAGGTGATCGTCACGAACGGCGGCAAGCACGCGGTCTACCAGACCGTGCAGACCCTGGTCGGCGAGGGCGACGAGGTCCTGATCCCGGCGCCCTACTGGGTGACCTACCCGGAGGTCGTGAAGCTGGCCGGCGGCGTCCCGGTCGAGGTGTTCGCCGGCGCCGACCAGGAGTACAAGGTCACGGTCGAGCAGCTGGAGGCCGCTCGGACCCCGCGCACGAAGCTGCTGATCTTCGTGTCGCCCTCGAACCCCACGGGCGCCGTGCACTCCCCCGAGGAGACGAAGGCGATCGGCGAGTGGGCGCTGGAGCACGGCGTCTGGGTGATGACCGACGAGATCTACCGGAACCTCGTCTACGGCGACGCGCGCGCCGTGTCCATCGTGGAGGCGGTGCCGGAGCTCGCGGAGCAGACCGTGCTCGTCGACGGCGTCGCGAAGACCTACGCGATGACAGGCTGGCGCGTCGGCTGGATGGTGGGACCCGCCGCCGCGATCAAGGGCGCGAACGACCTGCAGTCGCACCTGTCGTCGAACGTGAACAACGTGGCGCAGCGCGCGGCGATCGCGGCGCTGACCGGCCCGACCGAGCCGATCGAGGCGATGCGGCGCGCGTTCGAGCGGCGCCGCTCCGCGATCGTCGACGGCCTGAACGCCATCGACGGCTTCCGCACGCCGACGCCGCAGGGCGCCTTCTACGTCTACCCCGACGTCACCGCGCTGCTCGGCCGCGAGTGGGGCGGCGTCACGCCGTCGACGACCCTCGAGCTCGCCGACCTGCTGCTCGAGCAGCTGGAGGTCGCGACGGTCCCCGGCGAGGCGTTCGGCCCGTCCGGCTACCTGCGCCTCAGCTACGCGCTCGGCGACGACGCCCTCGCGGAGGGCGTCGAGCGCCTCGCCCGCTTCTTCGGCTGAGCCTGGCTCAACCGGCGCGGTGCCCGCCGGCTGGATCGAGGTCGGCGACGAGTCGCTCGACCACGACGGCCACGCCGTCCTCGTCGTTCGAGCGGGTGACCTCGTCGGCGACGGCGCGCACCCGCGGGTGGGCGTTCGCCACGGCGACGCCGAAGCCCGCCCACTCGAGCATCGGCAGGTCGTTCAGCATGTCGCCGAAGGCCACGACGTCCTCCCGTGCGATGCCGAAGCGCGCGGCGACCTGGGCCAGGGCCGCCGACTTGGTGACCCCGGGGGCGGCGAGCTCGACCAGCGCGCCCTCCCCGGACACGCTCGCGACCAGCGCGCCGTCGAGGGCGGTGGTCACGCGCTCCAGCAGCTCGTCGCGGGGCAGCGTCTCGTGGCGGGCCAGCACCTTCACGACCCCGTCGCCGAGCACCTGCTCGAGCGACCCCACCGGGCTGCCCGGCGGCGGCGCGTAGCGCGGAACGAAGCCGGTCTCGCGCCCGAAGCCGCTCAGCGACTCCCGCGCGAAGGCGATGCCGGGCACCGCCGCCCGCAGCCGGTCGGCGGCGGCGAGCACCGCCTCGCTCCGCATCGGGCTCGACTCAAGCACCCGGCCGGTGGCGAGCTCCAGCACGACCGCGCCGTTCGCGCACACGACGAGCCCGTGACCGCCGACCAGGTCGCGCAGGCCGTCCAGCCAGCGGATCGGCCGCGCGGTGACGAAGAGCACGACGGCGCCGGAGCGCTCCGCGGCGACCAGCGCATCCCGCGTGCGCGGGGAGACGGAGCCGTCGCTGCGCAGCAGGGTGCCGTCGAGATCGGTGGCGATCAGCAGCGACGGCACGTGCACGATCGAAGCACGCCGCCGTCACGAGCGGCGCCGACGCGGCGCGGACAGCGCCGCCGCGCCGCCCGTGTCCGAGCCCGACCGCGGATCAGGCGACCGCGGTCGCGGGGCGCCGCACCGGGCGCGTCAGCCGCTTGAGCACCCGGACCGGCACCGGCGCCACCTCCGGCAGCCGGCCGATCTCGCCCGGGTAGGCGGTCATCGCCGTCCGGCGGTCGAACCGCAGCGGGTCCTCGCCCTCCTCGAAGGCGTGCCGGAGGCCGTGGGCGCCGAGGAAGTCGGTGAAGCGCTCGAACCGGGGGGCGACGCCCGCGTTGAAGGCGGTGTAGTCGGCCTCGTCGTAGAGGTCGGCGGCGTCGGTGCGCCCGTTCACGCGGTGGACGGTGCGGTGCGGGATGTCGAAGTACCGCGCGAGCTCGAGGGTGCGCGAGTCGTGCGCGAGGACGTAGGCCGGGGTCCCGGCCGCGAGCGCCGCGATGTTGCCGTGGATCCTGGTGCCGAAGCTGAAGTCGAAGCCGCTCAGGTAGTCGAGCCAGGGCTTCGGGTCCGTGAAGAAGCTGGTGCGGCCGGAGGAGACGAGCGGGTGCGCGTGGTTGACCGGCATCTCGGTCCGCTCGCCGGCGTAGGCGCTGTCCTTGGCGCCGAGCTCCAGCAGCATGCCGAGGGCATCGCGGTGCTGGGCGGCGTACCGAAGGCGCGGGTAGCGCCGCGTGTGCGACTCGATCATCCCGCCGAGGCCCTTGACGTACGGGGACAGGTTCATGCTGATGCGGGAGGACCGCGTCAGGCGCTTCGCCCGCTTGGTGATCGTGAGGTCGGGACCGTTCATGAACACGGACGGGCAGCCGATGACCTCGACGTCGCGGAAGCCGAGGTGCCGCAGGTAGCGCTCGGTGTGCTCGCCGCGGACGCCGATGGTCGGGGACTTGTCGAGCACCGCCGACACGAAGCGCCGCACCGCGGGCGCGACGGGCTCGAGGCGCTCGAAGGACCCGTCGAGGTCGAGCTGCGCGCCGACGCCGAGCACGGTGACGGGCACGCGGACCCGCTCGATGAGGGACGACAGGCGGTCCAGCGCGTCCGCGTAGCTGAGGCGGAAGGCGTTCGCGAGCGGGATGACGACGTGGTCGAACTCCGCGCTGATCCGGTCCGGATCGCCCGACGACGCCTTCAGGGGATCGGTCGTGATCTGGGTGCCGCGGGTGTCCAGCAGCTTGTAGCTCGCGTTGCTGAAGAGCAGGTTGCCGACGTTGTCGCCGATCAGGTTCTGCTTGTGCACGCGACGCGGGCCGACCACGGCGAAGGGGTCCTTGTGGGCCCGGAGCAGGATGCGCGACATCGTGTCCTCCTCGTCCTTGCGGACCCGGCCGTGCACCGGATCGCGGGGCGAACGTACGGCGGGGCACGCCCCCAGTCCGGGCGACGCGCCCAAAAGCCTCAACCGGGGGTCGAAAGTCGGTGGACGGTGCTGCGCACGGCTCCTGAGGGACGCTCCCAGGGGCCGGGCGCACGCTTCGGCGATGCGATACAGGACCCTCGGGAACTCCGGCACCGTCGTCTCCGTGCAGTGCCTCGGCACCATGACCATGGGCGCGGAGTCCGACGAGGCGACCTCCGGGCAGGTGCTCGAGGCGTTCGTCGAAGGCGGCGGGACCTTCGTGGACACCGCCGACGTCTACGCGGGGACCGAGTCGGAGTCGATCATCGGGCGCTGGCTGCAGGCGCACCCGACCGAGGCCGACCAGCTGGTGATCGCCACCAAGGGCCGCTTCCCGGTCGGCCCCGGCGCGAACGACTACGGGACCTCCCGGCGGCACCTCCGCAGCGCGCTCGAGGGCAGCCTCCGCCGGCTGCAGGTCGACCACGTGGACCTGTACCAGATGCACGCGTGGGACGCCCTCACCCCGCTCGAGGAGACCCTGCGCTTCCTCGACGACGCGGTCTCGGCCGGGAAGATCGGCTCCTACGGCTTCTCCAACTACACCGGCTGGCAGCTGACGAAGGCGGTGCACGTCGCGCTCGCGCACGGGTGGGCGCCGCCCGTGACCCTGCAGCCCCAGTACAGCCTGCTGGTGCGCGGGATCGAGCACGAGATCGTGCCCGCGGCGCTCGACGCGCGCGTCGGGCTGCTGCCGTGGTCGCCGCTCGCGGGCGGCTGGCTCTCCGGCAAGTACCGGCGGGACACCGCACCGACCGGCGCGACCCGGCTCGGCGAGAACCCGGAGCGCGGCATGGAGGCCTGGGGCCCGCGGAACGAGGACGAGCGCACGTGGGCCGTCGTCGACACGGTGCGCGCGATCGCCGAGGAGGTCGGCTCGACTCCCGCCGCGGTCTCGCTCGCCTGGCTTGACGCGCAGCCGGCCGTCACGAGCACCATCATCGGCGCGCGGAACGTCGATCAGCTGCGGCAGAACCTCGCCGCCGTCGACCTCGTGCTGCCGCAGGAGGCGCTCGACCGGCTGGACGCGGCCAGCACGCCCCGGACCGAGGTGTACCCCTACGGTCCGCAGGCGGTGGCCCAGCGCCACCGCCCGGTCGTGCCCGAGCCCCGGTAGGCCGTCCGCGTCAGACGGGCGTCGCGCTCGGGGTCCCGCGGGGCAGCCGTCGTACCGCCGGCACGGCGACGACGCCCAGGGCGCAGACGAGCCCGGCGGCGCCCATCCAGAGGATCGCGGTGCCGGCGCCGAACCACTCGGCGAGGGCCCCGGCGAGGACCGCACCGATCGGCAGCGTGCCGACGCTCGTGAGGTAGTCGAAGCTCGCCACCCGCGAGAGCTCCTCCCCCGGCACGTGCTCCTGGAGGCTCGTCTCCCACAGCGAGAAGTAGGCGGTGACGCACGCGCCCGCCATGAACTCGAGCAGCGCGACCGGCCACGTGCCGAGCCCGCTGCCGATGACGAGCGCCTGGCACGAGGCGCCGATCAGGGCGATCGCCGAGACGCGGAGCGCGAAGCGGGGGCGCCAGCGCAGCAGCACCAGGTCGCCGACGAGTGCCCCGGCGCCGAACGCTGCGGTGATGACGGCCCAGCCGGCGGCACCGCCGAACCGCTCTCCCGAGAGCACGGGGCCGAGCACCGTGATCGACGGCAGGACCAGCACGGCGTAGGCGACGCCCGCCAGCAGCAGCACGACCACCCAGCGGCGGGACCGCACGCTCGCCCACCCGGCGGCGAGGTCGGCGAGGAACCGCCGTCCCCCTCCCGCCGAGCCCCGCTCCTCCCCCGCCGGCTCGGGCTGCTGCCGCGCGGGGCGCAGGAGCAGCAGCGTGACCGCGGACGCCGCGAAGGTCGCCGCGTCGAAGAGGAAGGCCCCGCCGGTGCCGACGAGCGCGATGAGCCCGCCGCCGACGACCGGCCCCGCGATCGAGCCGATGGAGAAGGTCATCCCGCGCAGCGCGTTCGCGGGCTGCAGGTGCCGCGGCGCGACGGTCGCGGGCAGCAGCCCGGTCACGGCGGGCTGGAAGAAGGCGTCCGCGGCGCCGAAGAGGAGGGCGCAGCCGACGAGCAGCGGCACGGACGCCGTCCCGGTCAGGAGCGCGACGCCGGCGACCAGCTGGACGCCCAGCCGGACGAGGTCGGACGCGAGCATCACGAGCCGCCGCTCGAAGCGGTCGGCCAGCACCCCGGCCGGCAGCGCGAGCAGCACGAACGGCACGAACTGCGCGACCGACACGACGACGACGCCTGACGCGCCGCCCCCGATCCCGAGGACCGCGAAGGGGATCACGAGCATCGTCACCCGGTCGCCCAGCACCGAGAGCAGCTGCCCCGTGAACAGCAGCCGGAACTGCGGCTCCTCGCGCAGGACCGCCGGCACGATCGCGCGGGAGGTCGGCACGTCCGGGGAGCGTAGCGACGAGCCGAGCGGGTGAGCGGTCACCCGTACTCAGGGAGCGTCGATCCCCGTGGTCCATGATCCTGTGCTCATGGTCTTCCTGCTCTCCGCGCTCGTCGTGCTCGGCGTGCTCAGCGCGGTCGCGGGGCTCGTCGTGGTCCGCCGCGTGATGGGCGGGATCGACGAGGACGCCGACCCGGGTGACGAGGTCGGTCTGGTCCGGCTGCGGGCCCAGGTCGCGACCGGCTCCGAGCAGACGCTCGTCGCCCTGGTGCGCGAGCTGCAGGTGCAGCGCGGCGCCGACGGCGTCGGGTACGGCGAGCTCTACGTCGACGCGGATGCGGACGGGCTCGTGGTGCGCACCATGTCGGTGCTCGACCGCGGGCTGGTGGCGCCGCTCACCCTCCGCCCCGGGGCGCACTGCACCGACGTCACCTACGCCATCGTGCAGCTGCCGCAGGACGAGGCCCTCCACCAGGTCGCGCTCCAGTTCGAGGCGAGGCTCATCTCCGCGCTGCGGCGCATCGACGCGGATTCCCAGGTGCGGCTCGCCGGCACCACCATGCGCGACCTCACGGACGGCGTCTGGGCCCCGTCAGCGGCTCAGGAGCGCGCGGCGCGTCGCTGACCGCAGCTCCAGCACCTGCCCGGCGAGGTACGCCACGTCCTCGAGCAGCCGCTGCTGCTGACCATCGCGAGCGGGCCGCACGACCGCCAGCGTCCCGAGGCGCTCCCCGCGGCTGTCGACCACCGGCGCGAGGGCGACGGCCTCGTCGTCCGCCGCGCATGAGGCGCCGTGCAGGCCGTGCTCGGCGACGAGCGCGACCGCTGCCTCGCGCTCCAGCCCGTGCCAGGCATGCAGCACCGGGCCCCCGTCCTCCGTCACGATCAGCAGGGACGCCTCGGCGGCCGTCGCCCGGGCCGCGAGCTCGACCGCCCGGGTGAGCGCGGGCATCCGAGCGTCCGGGCCGATCGTGCGCAGCGACGGCAGCGTGACCGGCCGCTGCTCGTCCTCGTCCCCGTCGTCCGCCGGCTCGCGATCGGGTGCCTCGGTGCTGCCTCCGCGCTCGATCGACCGGAACGCTGTCCTCGCGCGATCGAGGCTCCACCGCTCGGCCGGGTCGCGGTGCGTCATGCCCCGCAGCACCTCGGCGAGCGGCTCGGGCACGTCGTCGGGGATGACCGGGTCCTGGTCGAGCCGTGAGAACGCCGACTCGACGACGCCGCCGGGGAACGCGATGCGGCCCGTCGCGGTCTCGAGCAGCACGAGGCCGAGCGCATAGACGTCGGACGGCTCCTGCAGCACGCCGCCCTCGACCTGCTCGGGGCTGAGGTAGGCCGCCGTCCCGACCGTGAACTCGCCCTGCTGGACGCGGCCCTGCAGCACCGCTGCGATGCCGAAGTCCGCGAGCTTCGGCACGAGCTCGCCGTCGGGCCCGATCCGCAGCAGCACGTTCGAGGGCTTGATGTCGCAGTGCAGGACGCCGGCCCGGTGCACGAAGAGCAGGGCCGCGGACAGGGCGGCCCCGAGCTCGGCGACCTGCCGCACCGACGCCCGCTGGAAGCGCAGCCACTGCGCGAGGTCGGGCCCGTCCACGTACTCCATGACGAGGAAGAGCCGCTGCTCCGCCCCCGGCTCCCCCCGCTCGGCCGAGACGTCGAAGATCGTGACGAGGTTCGGGTGCGCGGAGCGCGCGAGCAGCTGCGCCTCCCGCTCCTGCTCGAGCAGCACCTCCGGCGTGGCGGCCCGCTGGGTGAACACCTTGACCGCGACCTCGCGCTGCAGCCGCAGGTCCTTCGCCTGCAGGACGACGGCGGCGCCGCCGCGCCCGATGACGCGGGAGACCTGGTAGCGGGAGGGGAGACGGACGTCGAAGGCGGGACGAGCGGACGAGCTCATGGCTCCCGGAGCAGGTTCAGCACCTGAGCAGTATCCCCGCTCCGAACCTCCTCCGCACGTCCGGTCCGTACACTCGTCGCCGCCGATCGTCGCCCGGGCGGTCCGGTGGAGCTGAAGGACGACCACCGCATGACCGTGCAGCCCCCCTGGACGGCGACGCTGTCGAACGCAGAGCACAACCTGATCCTCTTCGGCCTCGTCGCGACCGCGCTCGCCCTCACCGCCACCCTCGTGCGGATCCGGTTCGCCAGCGCGGAGTCCCACGGCGTCTACCGCACCGCGAGCCTCACGGCGAACTCGGTCGTCGCGATCGCCGCGGCGTCCTACGTCGCCCTCATCGTCGCCTTCCTGCTCGGCTACACGGAGCAGGGCGGCGTGTGGGTGCCGAACGCGGTCGCACAGCTCGCGTGGTCGATCCGCTACATGGACTGGTGCGTGACCGTGCCGCTGCTCGTGGTCGAGCTGATCGCGGTGAGCAGCCTCGACGACCGGGCCGCGCGGATCGCACGCACCGTCGGCATCGGTCTCGCCCTCGCGATGATCGTCAGCGGCTACCTGGGCGGCATCGTGATCGCGGACGGGCGCGAGTTCACCGCCATCGCCACGGCGGGCGGCGTCGGCGCCCTCTGCTTCGTCGGGCTGTACGCGATCGTGCTGCTCACGCTGCAGCGGAGCGCGCCGCGCATGCCGTCCCAGGCACGGCCCGCGTACCAGGGCGCCGTCATGCTGCTGCTCGTCGTCTGGCTCGTCTACCCGATCGTGTACGGCCTCCAGGGCGCGACCTCGGGCGGCGCGTGGGCGGTCACCGGTCAGCTGCTGCTCTGCGGCGCGGACACGATCGCGAAGATCGGCTTCGGCAGCCTCATCCACCGCGCGGCGGTGCTGCGGTCGCGCGCCGACGAGAGCAACAACCCGAGCAGCACCCGTCCGCGGCTGCCCGAGGCGGACGCCATCTGGGTGGACCAGGACGACGTGCTGGACGCTCCGCGCCGCTGAGCCGGATCGGTCCGCGTGCGCCGCGCGGGCGTCCCGCGCGACGCGCGCCCCGGGGTCAGAGCGCCGCGCCCACCAGGTCCGGCTCGGGGTGCAGCAGCACGCCGAACTCGATCTGCACCAGGTTGCGGATGTAGCGGGCGAGCTCGAGCACCTGGTCCGCGGTCGCTCCGCCGCCGCCCACGATCGCGAGCGTGTGCTTGCTCGAGACGTGCGCCGGGGAGCCCGGGAGCCGGAAGCCGCGGTGGATGCCCGCGTGTTCGATGAGCCACGCGGCGGAGAGCTTGACCTGCGGCTCCTCGCCGCGCTGCTGCCGCGGCGGCAGCGCGGCACCGAGCGGCACGACGACGTCGGGCTCGTCCGCCGAGGTCGGCCACCGGGGCGCGTCTCGCGGCAGCGTTCGGGCGAAGCGCTCGCTCACGATCGGGTTCGTGAAGAACGAGCCGCAGCTGACCGACTCGGGGTCGTCCGGGTCGACGACCATGCCCTTCCGCGCGCGCAGCTGCAGCACGGACTCCCGCAGCGCCGCGATCGGCACTCGGCTGTTCAGCGGCACGCCGAGGGCGTCCGCCAGCTGCTGGTACGCGACCGGGGCGCTCTGGGGTGCGGGATCGCGGGCGTCCCGGTGCAGCAGCAGGTCGATGGACAGCACGACCCCCTCCAGCCCCTGCTTGAAGACGCTGGTGCGGTAGCCGAGCCGCAGCGCGGACGCGGGCATGCGCCTGATCTCACCGAGGTCCCGGTCGAGGAACTCGACGGACGCGAGGGTCGCCGCGAGCTCCTGGCCGTAGGCGCCGATGTTCTGGATGGGCGCCGCGCCGCACGAGCCCGGGACGCCCGAGAGCGCCTCGATGCCGCTCCACCCCTGCCGGACCGCCTCGGCGCAGAGGTCGTCCCAGGACTCGCCGGCCTGCACCCGGACCCGCACCGGCTCCCGCTGCTGCGGGGGCCGCAGGGACCGCTCGAGCGAGCGGAGGCGGTCGGCGTCGCTCGCCGGCACGCCGGTGCCGGCGTGCTCCGGGTCGGGGAGGCGCTCGATCCCCCGCGTCGCGATCCGCAGCACCGTGCCGTCGAAGCCGTCGTCGCCGAACACCACGTTCGACCCGCCCCCGAGGACGTAGAGCGGCTCGTCGTCCGCCCACGCCGCCGTCGCGGCGTCGACGACCTCCTCGCGGGTCGTCGCCGTGACCACGCGCCGGGCGGGACCGCCCACGCGCATCGTCGTGAGCCCCGCGAGCCGCACGTCCTCCTCCGCGTCCGGCACCGTGGTCATGCCCGGGACTCCGCGCGCATCACGCCCCCGGGTCCAGCGCGACGACCGCCTGCGCGCGGCCGAGCACGGTGGCGCCGGCGACGCGGGCGGTCAGGTCGATGCGCGCCTCTCCGGCCTGCTCGTCGATGCGCGCGACCTTCGCCTCCACCGTCAGCTCCACGTCGCCCTCCGGCGGCACCGGGACCGGGCGGGTGAAGCGCACCTGGACGTCGCGGATCGCGGCCGTGCCGAAGCGGTCGACGACCGGCTGCACCGCGAGCCCCATCGTCAGCATCCCGTGGGCGAGCACGCCGGGCAGCCCGACGGAGGTCGCGACGTCGTCGCGGTAGTGGATCGGGTTGAAGTCGCCGGAGGCGCCCGCGTACCGCACCAGCGCGTCCCGGTCGATCCGGTAGGCCCCCGTCGCGACGACGGACCCGACCTCGAGGCCGGTCACGCGTCGCCCCGGACGACGAGCGTCGAGATCGCGGTCACGACCTCCTCGTCCCGCTCGTCGCGGACCACGGTGCGCGAGGTGACCATGGCGTTGCCGCCGAGCGTCTTCACGTCGCTGATGGTCATCCGCGCGGTCAGCAGGTCACCCGCCACGATGGGGCGGCTCGCCACGAACCGCTGGTCCCCGTGCACGACCTTCGCGAAGTCGACGCCGGCGGTCGCGTCGGAGAGCAGCTGCCGCAGGGTGAGGTCCTGGACGACGACGGCGAAGGTCGGCGGGGCGACGACGTCCGGGTGCCCGGCGGCGCGCGCCGCCTCGACGTCGAGGCTCAGCGGATCGGTCGAGCCGACCGCGCGCGCGAACTCCCGCACCTTCTCGCGGCCGACCAGGTACGGCTCCGTGTCGGGGTACTCCCGGCCGAGCAGGTCGGCGGCGACTGGCATGCGTGGATCGTAGTCGCGTCGGGGCATGCGCTCAGGCTCGGCGCCCGGCGTGCGCGTTGACTTGCGGCATGCCAACCGACACCCTCCCCACCCGCATCATCGGCTCGCGCACGGTCAGCGCGATCGGCCTCGGCGCGATGCCGCTGTCGATCGAGGGCCGCCCCGACGAGCCGCGCGGGATCGCGACGATCCACGCGGCGCTCGACGCCGGGATCACCCTGATCGACACCGCCGACGCGTACCACCTCTTCGAGGGCGAGGTCGGGCACAACGAGCGCCTGATCGCCGAGGCGCTCGCGACGTACGAGGGCGACGCGTCCCAGGTGCTCGTCGCGACGAAGGGCGGGCACCTGCGCCCCGGCGACGGGTCCTGGACGCAGGACGGCAGCGCCGGCCACCTGATCGCGGCCGCGGAGGCGTCGCGAGCGGCGCTCGGCGTCGAGTCGATCGGCCTCTACCAGTTCCACCGGCCGGACCCGCACGTGCAGTACGCCGACTCGATCAACGCGCTGAAGCACCTGCTCGACGACGGCACCATCCTGATGGCGGGCCTGTCGAACGTGACGGTCGAGCAGATCGACCAGGCGATGGCGCTGCTCGACGGGCGCGTGGTGTCGGTGCAGAACCGCTTCTCCCCCGGCTGGCGCGACTCCATGGACGAGCTGCGGCACTGCGCCGACCTCGGCATCGCCTTCCTGCCGTACAGCCCGCTGGGCGGCATCGGGGCGGCGGCCGGTCTCGGCGGCGAGAACGCGGTGTTCCAGCAGATCGCGGACGAGCGGTCGGTCAGCCCGCAGCGCGTCGCGCTCGCGTGGGAGCTGGCGCTGGCGCCCGTCGTGATCCCCATCCCGGGCTCGTCCCGGCCGGAGACCATCGAGGACTCAGCGAAGGCGGCGACCTTCGAGCTGAGCGAGGAGGAGATGGCGCGGCTGAACGGCTGACGCCCTGCGCGCCCCCGTGCGGCGCGCAGGTGCAGATGCGGTGCCGCGTGCGACCGCATCTGCACCTGCGGACCGCACGACCGCGCTCCGGACATGCGAGAGGCCCCCGCGATCGGGAATCGCGGGGGCCTCTCTCTGACCGCGGTCAGGAGCCGATCGGGATGCGGCTCACTGGCAGCTGTCGCACTGCAGCAGATCCATCGGGTCGACCGGGATCGCGTAGCCGTCGATGCTCTCCGTGTTGAAGTCCATTGACGCTCCTGTCTGCTCGTGCCGCCGACCTTCCCCAGTCGACGGCGGGTGCCTTCTCCCGGCTTCCCCACCGGGTGGAACCACCATATACCGGGGCACCCGGCGACTCCAGCCCCTAGATGTTGTGTCGCCGTACTGGCAGCGAATGCCCTGGTTCGAGGCCGAACCGGCCGATCCAGGCGGCGTGTCGGCGCCGCTCGAGCGCCGCCGCGGAGCATCTCACGGGCCTCCGACGGCGCAGCGGCGACGGGAGGGACACGGAAGGGGCGCCCGGGACGGGGATGCTAGGCTCGTCGTCGCTTCCGGCCCCCGAGGGGCTCGGACTGCGCCCCGATAGCTCAGTGGTAGAGCATCTCCATGGTAAGGAGAAGGTCAAGAGTTCAATCCTCTTTCGGGGCTCGGACACTCCGGTCGGCTCGGCCGCAGGAGCCGTCCTGCGGCGGGGTAGCTCAGGTGGTTAGAGCACACGGCTCATAATCGTGGTGTCGCGGGTTCAAGTCCCGCCCCCGCTACTTCCGGCCCGGATCTCCCTGGAGATCCGGGCCTTCTGCATCTGCGGCGACGTCATCGGCCGCTGTTCACGCCCCGTCGCGGATGCACGCCGGTTCGCGCACCGCGGTCGCGCCGCCCTCGTCGCAAATGGTCTCCTTCCGCATCCTGTGCGCGGTCGATGAGCAAGGAGACAGCCGTGAGGAAGTCGGCGGGACTGGTCCAGCAGCGCTGGACCGGGCAGCAGGATCTGGCGGAGCTGCAGCGCCACATGCGGTGCGAGGCGCCCGACCCCGCGCGGTTCCGCGCCGAGGTGCGCGCCTGCTCGGCCGCGGGTACCGAGGTCAGCGAATGGCGGTCGACCGAGCTGCGCGGCCTGCTCGACGGCCGCGCAGGGGACGGCGACCTCGCGCTCGTCCTCGTCGCGAACGGATCGGTCGCCTGGCGCTCGGCGCAGCAGCACTGGACGGGCGAGGCCGGGCGGATGCAGGTGCTCCGCGGCGACGAGCCCGTGCACTGGACCATCGCCCACGGCAGCAGGCTGCTCCGCATCCGCCTCGAGGCGGACCACCTGCCGCAGCACCTCCGCGGCGCGCGGATCCTGACCGGACCCGTGCCGGAGACGGGGGTGGCCCGAGCGCTGACGGCCGCGCTGCTGCAGACCGTGGGCGCCATCAGCAGCGCACCCGGAGTCGCCGCCCACGTCTGCCGCGGGGTGCACTCCCTCGCGCTCGCCGTCCTCGAGGACCTCGTCCCCGCCGATGAGCGCCTCGGCGAGCAGGACCTGCGGAGCCGGATCGTCGCGCACATCGACCGCAACCTCGCCGACCGCGACCTGAACCCCGGCTCGATCGCCGACGCGTTCTCGGTCAGCCTCCGCTGGGTGCACAGCGCCTTCAACACCAGCGAGGACTCGCTCGCCCGCTACATCCGCAGGCGGCGGGTCGACGCCGTCGCCGCCGTCCTCACCCGGGAGCGGCACGTGCCCCGGCTCAGCGCCCTCGCGCTCGACCACGGCTTCTCGGGCCGGGAGCAGCTCGCGCGCAGCTTCCGCGCCCGCTACGGCATCACCGTCGCGGCGTACGCCGCGCTCGTGCTCGACGGCCTGCCGCTGCCGGCTCCGCTCGACGAGGGCCGCTGCGACAGCGTCGCCTGAGCGCAGCGAGCGGCCCGACGCCGCACGCCCCCTCGTCGAGGGAGCCGCCGCGCCCTGCGGCACCCCCCGATGGAGGAAGTCGCGCGCATCCCGTGCAGGCGGACGCGGACGTTCCGCGCACGCCCCTTCTCGGGCGGACCGCGGGTTCAGCACGATGCGGTCACCGCCTGAGGGGATCGGCGGAAATGGTTTCTGGGGGGACACCATGGACAATCGGATCACGCGGCGTGCCGCCGCATGCGGCGGCACGCTCGCCGTCGTCCTCGTGGCCGGGGCGCTCGTCGCGCCCGCGGCGAACGCGAGCAGCCTGCTCGGCGGGACGACGGCCGCGCTCACCGGGACGACGACCGCCGTGCTCGGCGGCACGACGACCGCGGTCACCGGCACGACCACCGCGGTCACCGGCACGACCACCGCGCTCACCGGCACGACCACCGCGCTCACCGGCGCGACGAGCACGCTCACGAGCGCCACGGGCACGAGCAGCAGCACCGGGCTCGTCCCGACGCTGACCAGCGCCGTGACCGATCTGACCGGCACCTCGGGCGCCTCGGGCACGGGCGTCGTCCCGGTGGTCGTCGACACCGCCGGCGACCTGCTCGGCGGCACCGGCACCGGCACCGGCGGCAGCGGCAGCGGCAGTGGTGTCGTCCCGGTCGTCGTCGACACCGCCGGCGACCTGCTCGGCGGCACCGGCACGAGCGGCAACGGCTCGACGGGCTCCACCGGTTCCAGCAGCGGCGGCATCGGGGTGACCGTCGGCTCGAACGGCGCAGGAGGGTCGCTCGCATCGGTCGGCATCGGCGGCTCCGGGGCCAGCACCAGCACCAGCACCAGCACCAGCACCAGCACCACGAAGGGGTCCTCCGGGGCGAACGGCGCCGCCGGCGCCGCCGGCTCGGTCGGCGGATCCGGCTCGAGCGGCTCGAGCGGTTCGACGAGCACGTCGGCGAAGCCGGGCAGCGGCACCGCCGTCGCCCCCTCCGTCGTCCTGCTGCAGCTGGACGTGCAGCGCTCCGCGGCCACCATCTACCCGGTGAAGGACGGCTACCGCGACTCGGTGGCCTTCGCGCTCGACGGGCTGACCTCGAACGACCGCCCGGACGCCATCACCGGGACCGCCGTGCTGAAGAAGGGCTCGAAGACGGTGAAGCGCTGGCGCATCGTCCGCAGCGACCAGGTCCTGACCTGGAACGGCCGGATCGGTTCGAAGATCAAGCCCGGCACCTACCGCTTCAAGGCCGCCGCGCTCGACGGGGACGGGCACGCGCTCAGCGCCGTCAGCACGGTGAAGGTCTCGGGCAAGCGGCTCGTGGCGACGACCAAGCGGCTGAAGTCGAACGCGATCAGCGGCACCCACACGATGGCGGCGGCGCCGCGCGCCGGCCTCTCCAAGGGGCGCGTCACCCTGCGGATCCGCACCATCGCCTCCGGGGTGAAGGGCACGCAGAAGCTGATCTTCCAGCGCGGCTCGCGCAAGCTCACCGTCGTCGTCCGCAACGGCACGCACCTGTCGCGCGCCTTCGTCGTGCCGAAGTCCTTCACCAAGTACTCGATCAAGCACACGTGGAAGAAGGGCGAGGTGAAGCTGAAGTCGATCCGCTACACCTACTCCTACCAGGCGCTCCGCTAGCGCCCACTCCGACGGCTGACGCCGGGCACCCGCCCGGCGTCTGCCGTCGAACTGCGCCGCCCGGCCGACCGCGCGCAGCTCCAGCTCGCGCATCGCCACGGCGGCCAGGTCGACCAGGCCCCGCAGCTCGTCGTCCGTGAAGACCCGGACGTCGTCGGTGAGGACCGCGAGGACGCCGATGGCGTGGCCGTCGGCGCTCACGAGCGGCGCGGAGGCGTACGAGCGCAGCTCGGGCCGCTGCACGAGCAGCGGGTGGGCGGCCGACCGCGGGTCGTCGCGCAGGTCCTCGATCACGTGCACGCCGCCCGAGGACACCGATTCGTGCGCGAACCCCGCACTCCGGCCCACCTGCGGCACCGTCGCGCCCTCGGCCGCCTTCGCCCACTCGCGCTCCGCGTCCGCGATCGACACGGTGGCCACGGCGGCGCCCATCAGCTGCCGGGCGAGCCGCGCGACGCGGTCGATGGCCTCGTCCGGGCCCGGGTCCTGCACCGTGAAGCGCCGCACCGCCGCGAGCCGCCCGGCCTCGTCGTCGGCGAGCAGGTCGCGGTCCACGCGGCGGGCCTGCACGAGCCCCTGCACGTACGCGTCCTGCAGGGCGACGGCCGCCTCCCCCGGCTTCGGCCGCGCCGCGGGCTCCCTGGCGGTCATCGCCCGCAGCACGCGGCCGAGCGGCGCCGGGAGCGAGTCCGGCACGTCCGGGTCGCGCTCGAGCCGCGCGTAGGCGGACTCCTCGACCGAGCCCGGGAAGGCGACGCGTCCCGTCAGCGCCTCCAGGAGGACGAGCCCGAGGGCGTAGACGTCCGACGCCGGCCCCGGGTCCTCGCCGTCCACCTGCTCCGGGCTCAGGTACGCGGCGGTGCCGTTCGTGAACTCGGCGTCGTCCGGCGCGCCGATGATGCTCGAGATCCCGAAGTCGGTCAGCTTCCCGCGGATCCGGGTGGAGGGTCCTCGCGAGGTCAGCAGGACGTTCGCCGGCTTCACGTCCCGGTGCAGGAAGCCGTGCTCGTGCACCGCCTCGAGCCCCTGCGCGAGATCCGAGCCGAGGTTCATCACCTGCGCCGGCGTCAGCGCGCCCTCCCGCAGGCGGACGCGGAGGTCGGCGCCCTTCACCCGCTCCATGACGAGGAAGATCCGCGGGTGCTCGGGGTCGGAGAGGTCCGCCCCCGCGTCGAAGAGCGTGGTGAGCGCGTAGTGGTCGAGCGACGCGACGAGCCGCGCCTCCGCCTCCTGCAGGCGCAGGTCGTCGACGGTGTCGGCCGTCGCGGTGAAGAGCTTCACCGCGACCGTGCGCCCGAGCAGCGGGTCCCTCGCCTCGTGCACGACGGCGCGCGCCCCGCGCCCGATCACGTCGCCCAGCCGGTAGCGACCGGCGAGCACCCGGGCCGGGGCGGCGGGGTCGCGGTCGGTCATGGCGGGCTCCGGTCGGCGCGACGGACCGTGCACCCGCCGCGGTCCGGAATGGTGCCACAGCCGCGCGTCCGTCAGCGATGCGCTGCCCCGGACGCCGGGGGCGTCAGGCGGGCGGGCGGTCGTCCGTGCGGCCGGGATCCAGGTGCGGCATCCGCACCTCCCCCGGGTCGACGTCGACGTCGCCGTCGTCCGTGTAGTCGCCGGTGCCGGGCAGCACCTTCACGGCATCGCGGTCGACGTCGGGGTCGGCCAGCGCCGGGCTGCCCTGCTGGTCCTCCTGCAGCTGCTCGGTCTCGCGCTCGCCGGAGGGGCTGTAGTCCTCGTCCATGCGGTCCTCGGGGTCGACGCCCGGGGCGGACTGGATCGGGTCGTGCGGGTCGCGGCTCATGGTCCCGAACGCTAGGCGGGCGCCCCGGGCGGGACCTGCGCGTCAGGCGCCGAGCTCGGCGAGCAGGTCCCGCAGCTCCTCGACGACGGGCGCGGCGCCCGCGAGCACCATCCGGGAGGAGGGACGCTCGTCGGCGAGACCGGTGACCACGCCGCCGGCCTCGCGCACGAGGAGCGCGCCGGCCGCCTGGTCCCAGGGGTTCAGCCCCTGCTCGAAGTAGGCGTCCGTGCGGCCGGCCGCCACGTAGGCGAGGTCGATCGCGGCGCCGCCGGCCCGGCGCAGGTCGCGCACGCGGGCGAGCAGCGGCCCGGCGACCCGGGCCTGGTTCGAGCGGATCTCCTGCGTGTAGTGGAAGCCGGTCGACACGAGCGCGCGATCGAGCGCGACCGGCTCGCGCACCTGCAGCGGCCGGTCGTGCAGGTGCGCGCCGCCGCCCGCCGACGCCGTGTAGAGGTCCCCGAGCGCAGGAGCGGCCACCGCACCCGCGAGGGCGGTCCAGGTCGACGGATCGGGGTCGCCCTCCACGACGGCGACGGACACCGACCAGTTCGGCAGGTCGTACAGGTAGTTCACGGTCCCGTCGATCGGGTCCACCACCCAGGTGAGCCCGCTGGTCCCCGAGGCGCCGCCGGACTCCTCGCCCAGGAACCCGTCGTCCGGTCGCAGCTCGGCGAGGCGCCCGCGGATCAGGTCCTCGGCCGCGCGATCGGCCCGCGTGACGATGTCGATCGGCGAGGACTTCGTCGCCGCGACCTCCACCCCCTCCCGCCGCAGGCGCGCCGCGAGCGCACCGGCCTCCTCCGCGACGGAGCGGGCGATGCGCAGCAGGTCGTCGTTCGGCACCGCTCCAGCCTGCCGCACCGCGTCTCCGGGCTGCAGCACAGGTGACTCCGATGGGCTCTGGTGCGATTCGAGGGAGCACCCGCTCCCGCCCGGGGAGGTCGACGTGGTCGCGCAACGGCGTCGCGCGCGCGCCGCGGCGGGGCG
>NZ_JBHUEA010000016.1:0-89105 GCF_042680685.1 Amnibacterium endophyticum
CCCGCCGCGAGCCCGCACCCGCGCCCGCCCCGCGCCGCTCCGCCGCCCGCCTCCCCTCCCGCCGCGGGGTGCTGCTGCCGGTCGGCGCGCTGGCGGCGTCCGGCGCCGCCCTCCTCCTCGTCGGGACGCCCGGTGCCCCGAGGCCCGCTCGGACGGCGCCGGTCCGCGACGTGCAGCGCGCCGCGCTCGGCGCGAGCACCACGGAGGGCGAGCGGGAGGGCTTCGTGCGCGCCCTCGCCGACGGCGGCAGGGCCGACCTGACCGGCTGGCTCGAGCGGCACCGCCGCGCGGGCGACGCGCGCTGGGAGCACGTCGGCGCAGGGACCCGGCTGCTGCGGCTCGCGCTGCCGCGCCGAGCGGGCCGCGTCGAGGTGCTGGTGGTCGCCGCCGAGCGCGCGAGCGTCTCGTGGACGCTGCTCGACGCCGCTGGAGGCACGCCGGTCGACCTGCGCTCGCTGGTCGTCACGCCGGGCGACGTCGCCACCGGGACCCTGCGGTACGCCGCAGGAGCCGCACCCGCGCGGCTGCTCGTCACCGCCCCCGAGCAGGTCCGGTGGGGCGCAGCGGTCGTGGCGCACGCCTGACGGCTGCACAGCGGACACGCTGCGGATCAGCGGCTTCCGCACAACCTCAGCATCCATGCTTTCGGGCATGTCCCTCACCGTCGAGGATCGCGCTGCGCTCCGCCCCACCACCTGCGCCACCTGCGGGAGCCCGCTGCACGCCACCATCGTCGGGCCGCGCTGCCCCATCCACGGCGCGGACGGCGTCGTCACGCGACCGGAGCGGCGGCGCTGAGTCCCGCCGCGACGCACGCCTGGTTCGACGACTGGCTGGAGACCTGCAACCGCCACGACCTCGACGCGATGCGCGACTTCCTCGCCCCCGACGTCCGTCGGGCGGGTGCACCGCGAGGAGCGGACGCGTGGCTCGACGACGTCGCCGACCTGCTCGTCGGCTTCCCCGACTTCCGCTGGAAGCGCATCGCGCTCGTGGTCGAGGGCGACCGGCTCGCCGTGCACCTGCGCACCCGCGGCACGCACCGCGGGCCCTGGGGCGGCGTCGCCCCGACCGGCCGGCGCATCAGCTCGGCCGAGTTCGCGTTCTACCGGCTCGAGGGCGAGCGGATCGTGGAGGCGGCGGGCGGCGCCGACCCGTCGATCGCGGCGCAGCTGACGGGCTGAGCCGCGCCGCGGGACGGACCGACGTGCGCGAGGATCGGCGGGTGGACGACCCCGAGCTGCTGCGGCGGCGGCTCTACGCGCCCGGTGCCGGGGACCGCGACGTGGAGGCGTACCGCAGCGCGGCGCCGCCCCCTCCCCCGGACGCTCCCGAGGGGCCCGCTCCGCGTCCGCGGCGGCGGGCCCGTCCGCGCCTGCTGCCGCTCGGCGGCGTGCTGGCGATCCTCCTGGTGGCGGCCCTCGTCGTCGCGCTCGTGCCCCGGACCCCGCCCGCCCCGGCGGCGGAGCCCGTACCCCTCACGGCGCAGGACCGCGGCGAGCTGCTGACGAACCTCCGCGACGGCGGCTTCGCCGGCATCGCCGCCTACCTCGTCACCCACCGCTCCCCGCCGCAGCTGTCGGGCGGCAGCGGGTACCTGACGCAGGAGATCCACGGCGTCGGCGACGGCGTCCGCGGGCTCGACGGCGCCCGCTCCGCCGGCGCGACCCGGGCGACCGTGCTGCTCGTCACCGACTCGGCGAGCCGCGCGACGTGGACCGCGCTGCGCCTCACGACGCGCTCCGGCACGAGGGTCGTGGTGCTGGACCCGGTCGAGACGCGCAGCCAGGCGGAGGCCCCCGGCACGCTCACGGCCACGACGTTCCGCGTCGTCGAGGGGCGGGCGCCGGTTCGGCTGCGGATCGAGGCGGCCGACGGGGTGCGCTGGGGCGCCGCGGTCGTCTGGAGCCGCTGACCGCTCGCTAGCGTGACCTCCGTGTCCGCCGCAGCCCCGACGACCCCCGAGCTGCGCGACGCGGGGCGGGAGGCGCGGCGCCGGGTGCCGCTCGACGTGCACGCCGACCTCGAGCCGCCGCGGCGTGACCCGGTCGCGATCCTCGCGGCGCAGAACGCGACCCGCGAGCCGGACCTCGTGAGCCTGCGGATGCGCCGCACCCTCGTCGACGCGTTCGGCTTCTATCGCGGCACCGCCGCGATCATGGCGACCGACCTCGCCGCCGGGCCCGCCACCGGCCTCGAGGTCACCGCCGACGGCGACGCGCACCTGCTCAACTTCGGCGTCTTCGCCTCGCCGGAGCGCGCCCTCGTGTTCGACCTGAACGACTTCGACGAGGCCGGCGAGGCGCCGTGGGAGTGGGACGTGAAGCGGCTGGCGGTCAGCGCGCTGCTCGCGGCGCGCTCGCTCGGCGCCGACGAGGACGGGCGGCGGGCGGCGGCGGAGGCGTCCGTGGCCGGGTACCGCGACGCGCTCGCCGCGCTGGCCGGGCTCACCGTGCTCGAGCGCTACTACGTCCGCAGCGACGAGGACGACCTGCGCGCCGCCCTCGGAACCCGCCGCGGCGCGGCGCTCGACCGGATGGTGGCGGAGGCGCGGCGGCGCACGTCGCTGCGGGCCGCCGAGCGGATGACGGAGGTGCTGCCGGACGGTCGCCGCCGCTTCCTCGAGGACCCGCCCGTGCTCGTGCACCGGCCGGACTCGCAGCCCGGCCACACGGAGCGGCTGCTCGACGCCTACCTCGAGTCGGTCGACCCCGCCGTGCGCGAGCTGCTCGGCCGCTTCCGCATCGACGACGTCGCCCGCAAGGTGGTCGGCGTGGGCAGCGTCGGCACCCGCTGCTGGCTGCTCGTGCTGCGCGGCCCGGACGGCGAGCCGCTGCTGCTGCAGATCAAGCAGGCGGTGCCCTCGGTGCTCGAGTCGCACGGCGGCCGGCCGCAGCCGGGGCTGCCGCCGCTCGGCGAGCCGGGGCGCGAGGGGCTCCGGGTCTTCTCGCACCAGCGGGTGCTGCAGGCGGTGACGGACCCGTTCCTCGGGCACTTCGAGGGCCGCTCGCACGACTACTACGTGCGGCAGTACCACGACATGAAGGGCGCGGTCCGGCTGCCCGACCTCACCGCGGAGGAGCTGCGCGCCTACGTCCGCACCTGCGGCGCCCTGCTCGCGCGGGCGCACGCGCAGAGCGGCGCGGCGACCGCGATCGCGGCCTACCTGGAGGACGGCGCCGAGTTCGACCGCGCCGTCGCGGCCTGGTCCGCCCGCTACGCGGCGGTCGCGGACGAGGACCACGCCCGGGTCGCGGCCGCCTTCCCCGACGCCCGCTGACCCGCCGCGCCCCGGCCCCTCCCCCCGCCGGGCGCGATCCGACATCCCGGGCGCACTGGAGCGCCCATGTTGTCGGAGGCCGCCCGCGCAGCCGGGGTGCGGTCGTGATCGGCGGATCGGGGCGGGTTCGGACGTCGGTTCGCGCCCGGATGCGCCGATCGCGCCCGGGCGTGCGCCGGGACATTCCCGGCGCCTGCGCGGAGCTCGGAGTACGGGCGCGTCCCGACAGTGCGGGCGCGGAGGTGCGCCCGGGATGTCGGGAGTCGCCCGTGCAGCCGGACACGGGCGTGATCGGCGGTTCGGGGCGGGTTCGGGCGTCCGTTCGCGCCCGGATGCGCCGTTCGCGCCCGAGCGTGCGCGAGGAGGCTCCCGGCGCCTTCGCGGAGCGCGCAGTCCGGGCGCGTCCCGACAGTGCGGGCGCGGAGGTGCGCGCGCGATGTCGGGAGTCGCCCGCGCTGCCGGGGTGCGGGCTAGCGGCCGAGGGCGCGGCGGAGGAGGCCGGCGGGGCCGCGGTCGGCCCAGGCGGTGCACTCCTGCAGGGCCAGCTCGATCCGGTGCGCGGCGCGCTGCACGTCGAGGTGCTGCAGCTCGCGCGTCAGGTGGCGGGCGAGCTGGCCGCAGAGGTCGAGCTCGACGCGGCGGGCGGCGGTGCGGCTCGGGTGCTCCTCGAGCGCCGCGAGGTGCGCCTCGAGCACGAGCAGCAGGCCCGACGCCGGGAGGATGCGGGCCACCGCGCCGACCGGCTGGAACTGCCGCTCGGCGGCGACGAGCACCTGCTCCTCGTCGGTCAGGACCAGCTCCGACATGCGCTCGACAGCGGAGCGGAGCACCTCCTCCGTCCGCTCGATGCGGGCGAGACGACGACCGGCGGCACCGCGACGGCGGTCCGCGAAGAACTCGTCGAGGCAGGTCGCGGAGGAGAGGGGCAGCAGCACGCCGCAACTATGGCGTACCCCCGGCCGGGGGTCACGTCCCCCGTTGTCTTCCGATTCCCTGAACGTGCGGCGAGCGTCCCGGGTCAGGGCGCGACGCCGTCCGCCACCTCGGCACCGGGGATCCGCGCGAGGAGCCCGCCGGGCACGAGCAGCTTCGACCGGCGCACCCCGGACCCGACCACCACGAGGGGTTGCGCGACCGCCGCGGCGGCGACGAGCACGGGCCAGCCGGCGGGCAGCCCGAACGCGGTGATGCCCCCGAACTCCATGCCGGAGGACTCGACCGCCTGCTCACGTGGCAGGAACGAGGCCTTCCGCACGTCGAGGCGCCGGCGGACGAAGCCGTTCACGTCCGCCCGCCGGTCCGCCGGCACGAGGCAGGCCGCGACGCGCTGGTCGCCGCCGCGGGCGCCGCCGACGAGCACGCAGTTGACGAGCGAGGCCGCCTCGAGCCCGTACGCCTCCTGCGTGGCGGCGGTGTCGGAGATCGCCGGATCGATCGGGACGACGCCGACCGCTTCCAGCAGCCCGAGCGCGGTCAGGGCGTCGAGCACGGGAGCGGCGAGCAGGTCGGGCCGCTCCCCCGCGGCCGTGCCGTCGAGACCGCCGAGCACGAACGAGGTCATCGAGCGTCCGCGAGGGCGACGACCTCGCGGACCAGCGCGGCCACTAGCGCGGGGTCCTCGAGCGACGGCAGGTGGGCGACGCCCGGCAGCACCCGCGCCTGGATCCGCGGCAGGCGTGCGGCGGCCAGCTCGTAGAAGGGCTGGTCCGGCGGCATGTCGAGGTCGCCCCACGCGGCGATTCCGGGGACGTCGACCTCCGCGAGGCGGTGCCACGCGTCGATCCCGGAGGCGCCCGTCGAGCCGCCGCCCTGCAGGGCGCGGCGGGACATGGCGGCGGCGAGCTCGCGGGCCGCGCCGCCGACCCGGCCCTCGCGCTGCGTGGGCCCGTCGAGCCAGGCGTGCAGCTCGAGCCGCACCTGCCCGTCGAGGTCCCCCGAGGCCTCGGCGGCCTCCATCGCCTCGAGCAGCCGACCGGTCGCGGCATCGGGCGTCCAGGCGATCGACTCGCCCTCGTCGGTCATGCCGCTGACGGCGGAGCCGATCAGCAGCAGGCCGTGGACGCGGTCCGGCTCCGTGAGCGCGAGGTCGAGGGCGAGCCCGCCGCCCGTCGAGCTGCCGACGAGCACGGCGGGGCCGACTTCGAGGCCGTCGAGCACGTCGACGAGATCGTCCAGATGTGTGAACGCGGCGCCGGGCGCCGCGTCGGGCGACTCCCCGAAGCCGCGCCGGTCGATCGCGACGAGGTCGAGGCCGTCCGGCTCGAGCGCGTCGAGCACGGCGGCCCAGGAGCACGAGTCGGCGACGCCGGCGTGCAGCAGCACGACCCGGCGCCCGCCCGTGTCGCCGCGGCGCTCGACGGCGAGCGCCGTGCCGTCCCGCACGGCGACGCGGAGCGCGGTCACGGCCGCGATGCGGCGCGGGCCGCCGCCGCGCCCTGCACGACGACGGCCCGCGGGCGCATGAGCGCGGGGCTCAGAGCGGCTGGATGTTGGCGGCCTGCGGGCCGCGGTCGCCACGGGCGACCTCGAACTCGACGCGCTGGTTCTCCTCCAGCGAGCGGAAGCCGCGGCCCGTGATGGCGCTGTAGTGCGCGAACAGGTCGGCGCCGCCGTCGTCGGGCGCGATGAAGCCGTAGCCCTTCTCGTTGTTGAACCACTTCACGACTCCGGTGGCCATGAGATCCCCTCCGTCCTCCTCGACGGCCCGACCTTCGAGACCGTCGCACTGCGCATTCACGCCGGGGATGGCCGGGCGGACCCGGCCGGATGAACCCACCTGATTGCACGTCTTGCCTCGCAAGGGTAGTAGCCGGGCGGACACCGCCGTCAAGAGGCGGCACGGTCCGGATCCGCAGGTCAGGCGGGCAGCCAGTTGCCGTGGAAGCCGTGCGGCACCCGTACCGGCAGGTGCACCTGCGCCACGGGCTCGAGCGTGCCGGCGTCGCGCAGCTCGAGCCGGTCGGCGCCGGTCGTGCGGTCGTGGACGAACCCCATCAGCACCCCGTCGGCCTCCTCGGCGTCCGGCGAGGAGGGCACGAAGACCAGCTCGCCGACCTCCACCCCCTCCCCCAGGCTGTGCGAGGTCGTCGTGCCGGCGACGAGGTCGTGCGCGAGGATCCGGTCGTCGACCCGCCCCGTGCCGTCCTGCATCAGGCCGGTCGACCACCCGTGGCGGTAGGGGCGGCCGATGAACCGCTCGTCGATCCGCGGGAACTCCTGCTGGCGGTCGTCGACGGTCGTCTCGAGCACGGCGCCGGTGACGAGGTCGAGCCGCCACCGCGTCAGGCGGGTCGAGGCGCCGTCCGGCCCGTGGAGGTCCTCGTCGAAGGCCTTGTCGTAGCGCACCCCGTCGACGACGACGGCGGTCGCACGCCCGTCGTCATCGACCTCGTCGTACGCCCCGAGCACGTGGAAGACGAAGCACCGCGGGATCTCGAACCAGCGCACGGCGGCGCCCGGTGCCTCCCGCGGCAGCACGCCGAGCCGGCTCGGGTGCTCCGGCGACCAGGAGTACGGCATGTCGCCGTTGCGCAGCCGGCTCGCGGCGAGGTCGGCGAGGCGGCCGCTGATCGGCACCCGGCCGATCATCCGCGACGCGACCCGCGCGCCCGAGCGGATCAGCGGCTCCGGCACCCCGACCGCCCGCATCGCGCGGGGCAGGTCGAACTCGATCGGCAGGTCGAGCACGACCACGTGCCGCTGCGTGAGCCCCATGTCGTGGATCAGCGGGCTGCCCGCGACCGGCACGTCGACGGCGCGCCGGACCGTGCCCCGCGGGTCCACGACCGTGTACTGCGCGAGCCCCGGCCGGTCGAAGCGGTACGAGATCGCGTGCAGCTCGCCGCTGACGGCGTCGAGCTTCGGGTGGGCGGTGTAGCCGCCGCCCGGCAGCGTGCCGCGGGCGTCCCAGACGCCGAGGGTCTCCAGCGTGTCGGACAGCGCGTAGCAGGCGCCGCCCGCCTCGACGAGGGCGAGCGTCGTGCCCGCGTGGCCGATCACGGTGGTGTTCGCGGCGACGCTGACCCCGGCAGAGGCGGGCCGCGCCTCCCCCAGCGCCTTCGCCGCGTCGGCGGAGCGCACCCAGCGGTTCCGGTACCACTCCGCCCGGCCGCCCCGCAGGCGCACGCCGTGCACCATCCCGTCGCCCATGAACCAGTGGAACGTCGCGGGGTCGATGGCGCCGATCGGGTTCGGCCCGTTGCGCACGTAGCGGCCGTCGAGCCATGCCGGGATCGTGCCGGTTACGCGGAGCGCAGTCACCGTCTCCTCGGTCTGCACGGGCGCGTAGGCGCCGTCCTCGGCGGGGGCGGGCTCGGCCTGCTCGGTGGTGGTCACGGGGCCAGCGTGCGCCGTCGACCTCGGATCCGCCTGCGCCGGCCCGCGATCAGGACAGCCGGAGCCGGAGGCGCCGTGCAGCGGCGAGCGCCGCGACGCCTCGTGCCGTGGCCCCGGAGGCGAGGGAGGACCGGTACGCGGCGATGCAGGCGTTCCAGAAACCGTCGCTGAACGTCGGGTACGGGTGGGTGGTCGACGTCACCTGCTCGACGGTCAGCCCGGTGCGGACCGCGAGCGCGGCCTCGCCGATCGTCTCGCCGGCCCGCGGTGCGACGACGGTCGCGCCGACGACGCGGCCCCGCCCGTCGACCACGACCTCGGTGAAGCCGCCGGTCCGCCGCGCGGCGACCGCGCGGTCCACCTCGTCGTGGGCGACGCGGTGGACGCGGTCGCCGCCGGCGGGCCGGGTGCGGCCGACCGCGGCGACCTCCGGCTGCGTGAAGGTGCAGTGCGGCACGGCGTCCTCGTCGATCGTGCGGCGGAGGCCGAGGACCGCGTTCGCCGCGACCACGGCGCCGTTCATCCCGGCCGTGTGCGTGTACTGCGGCAGCGGGGTCGCGTCGCCGGCCGCCCAGACCCTCGGGCTGGTCGTGAGCAGGGTGCGCCGGACGCGCACGTGACCACGGGGTCCGACCGCGACGCCCGCGGCGCCGAGCCCGAGCGCCGCGGTGTTGGGCCGCCGGCCCGCGACGACGAGCACGCGGTCGCAGCGCACCGGCTCCCCGTCGACCACGGCCGTCCCGCCGTCCACGCGGTCGAGCGACGCGCCGAGCCGGACGTCGATCCCGTCCGCGACGATCGCGGCGATCACCGCGGCCGACGCGTCCGGCACGTCCCGCGGCAGCAGGCGCTCCGCACGCTGCACGAGCGTCACCGCGCTGCCGAGCCGTACGGCGGCCTGGGCGAGCTCGCAGCCGGCGGGTCCGCCGCCCAGCACCAGCAGGCGTGCCGGCAGCTCCTCCAGGTCCCACAGCGTGTCGGTCGTCAGCGGGTCCTCGAGCCCGGGCACGTCGGGGACGAGGGGGCGGGACCCGGTCGCGATCACGGCCTGCGCGAAGCGGAGCGGCCGGCCGTCGACGACCGCGGTCCGCGGGCCGGTGAAGCGGGCCGTCCCCCGCAGCACCCGGACGCCGTCCGCCTCGAGGGCAGCCGCGGAGTCGACCGGGGCGATGTCCGCCGTCGCGGCGCGGACGCGGGCGAGCGCCGCGCGGTCGTCGACGCCGTCGGCCGCGGCCTCCAGCAGGGCCTTCGACGGCACGCAGCCCGTCCAGAGGCAGTCGCCGCCCGGCTGCTCGTCCCGCTCCACCAGCACCGGCCGCGCGCCGAAGGAGGAGGCCGTGCGCGCGGCGACCAGGCCTGCGGTGCCGCCGCCGATCACGAGCAGGTCGATGCGGTCGTCGCAGGTCTCGCCCATCGGGCGAGGGTACGAGTGGAGGCTCCATGCGCATCGATCCGTACGGCCCGGCCGCCCGCTGGTACGACGTCGCGTCCGGGGAGCGGCTCGTCTACCGCGCCGGACGCCTGGCCGGGCTGCGCCTGCTGCGCCCCCGCCGGGGCGACGCCGTGGTCGACCTCGGCTGCGGCACCGGGCTGAACCTCCCGCTGCTCGCCCGCGCGGTCGGCCCCGAGGGCCTGCTCGTCGGCCTGGACCGCAGCCCGCACATGCTCGCCGTCGCCGCGCGGCGGCCCGGGCGCGGCTGGCCCGGCGTCCACCTCGTGGAGGCGGACGCCACCCGCCCGCCCCTCGACCGCGTCGCCGAGGTGCTCCGGGCGGCGGGCAGGCCGGCGGGCGCCGACGCGGTGATCGCCACCTACTCGCTGAGCGTCACCGACGACTGGCGAGCGGCCTGGGCCGGCGCGACGGCGCTGCTGAGGCCGGGCGGCCGGGCCGCGGTCGTCGACATGCGGCTGCCCGCCGGCCCGGCGCGCCCATTCGCGGCGCTCGCGATGCGGCTCGGCGGCGCCGACCCCGACGCGGCGCCCTGGCGGCCGCTCGCGGAGGCCGCCGACGCCCGGCGCGTCGTGCTGCGCGCGGGCCACGTGGTGGCCGTCGCGGGGACCCCCGCCTGAGCACGCGTCCAGGCCGCGCCGCACGGGCCGTGCTCCGATGGGCTCCGATCCACGGGAGGCATGTCATGGCAGGACGGTTGGACGGCGCGGTCGCGCTGGTGACGGGCGCGTCGAGCGGCATCGGCGAGGCGGCCGCGGAGGCGCTCGCCGCCGAGGGGGCGAGCGTCGCGATCGCGGCCCGGCGCCGCGACCGGCTCGAGGCGCTCGCCGAGCGCATCGGCGGCCGCACCCTCGTGCTCGAGACCGACGTGACCGACCAGGGCCAGGCGCAGGCGGCGGTCGAGCGGACCGTCGCGGAGCTCGGCCGGCTCGACGTCGTCGTGAACAACGCGGGCGTCATGCTGCTCGGCCCGATCGAGGGCGCGCCGATCGAGGAGTGGGACCGGATGGTGACCCTGAACGTGCAGGGGCTCCTCTACGTCGCGCACGCCGCGCTGCCGCACCTGCTCGCCGCCGCGGAGGACTCCTCCCGGGGCGTCGCCGACCTCGTGAACATCAGCAGCGTCGCGGGCCGCGTCGCGCGCAGCGGCTCCGGCGTCTACAACCTGACGAAGTGGGGCGTGAACGCCTTCAGCGAGTCGCTGCGGCAGGAGGTCACGGGCCGGCACGTCCGGGTCGGGATCGTCGAGCCGGGCGCCGTGGCGACCGAGCTGCGCGACCACCTGCGCGACGAGATCCGCGAGCAGCAGGCGAAGCGGTTCGAGGGGATGGAGCCGCTCGAGTCCGAGGACATCGCCGAGGCGATCGTCTACATGGTGACCCGGCCGCGGCGGATGGCCGTGAACGAGCTGCTGGTGCGGCCCACCGAGCAGGAGGGCTGAGGCCGTGGAGCACGACGACGCGACCCTGCCGTCGCCGGCGGACGGGCTCGCGCTCGCCGTGCACACCTGGCGCCCCGCGGGCGACCCGCACGGCGCGGTGCAGATCGCGCACGGCGTCGCGGAGTTCGCGGAGCGCTACGACCGCCTCGCGACCGAGCTGACGCGCGCCGGCTGGCTGGTCGTCGCGCACGACCACCGGGGCCACGGCGGATCGATCGGCGGCGACGTGCCGCTCGGGTCGTTCGGCCCGGGCGGCTGGGCGGCGCTGGTCGGCGACGTGAGCGCCGTCTCGCGGCACGTCGCGGACGCGCACCCGGGCCTGCCGCTCGTGCTCCTCGGCCACTCGATGGGCTCGTTCGCCGCGCAGCAGGTGCTGCTGCAGCACTCGGCGGAGTACGCCGCCGCGGTGCTGACGGGCACGAGCGCGGTCGACGTGTTCGCAGCCTCGGCGGCGGAGCAGGACGGCGGGCTCACCGCGCTGAACGCCGGGTTCGAGGAGCGCACCGGGTACGAGTGGCTCTCACGCGACGCGGCGGAGGTCGACGAGTACGTCCGCGACCCCCGGTCCGGCTTCGACCTGGCCGACGACGTGATGCCGCAGATGCTGTCCACCGCGGAGCGGCTCGCGGACCCCGCCGCACTCGCCGGCATCCGCCCGGACCTGCCCGTGCTGCTGATGAGCGGCACCGACGACCCGCTCGCGGGCGGCGGCGACCTGGTGCGGCTCGTCGCGCAGCGGTACCGGGACGCAGGCCTCACCGACGTGGAGGTCGACCTCTATCCGGGCGCCCGCCACGAGGTCTTCAACGAGACGAACCGCGAGGACGTCACGGCGGACCTGCTCGGCTGGCTCGACGCCAAGGTGCCCGTCGCCCGCTGAACGGCGCCTCCCCCGGCCCGCACCCGGCGGACGGGGAGGCGCGGGGGCGAGGATCGCGCCGTGAGCGACGAGCGGCCCCCGGGCGAGCCGGACCAGCAGGACGAGACCGTGCCGGCGGAGCGGGTAGGGCCGGGCCCCGAGCACGAGCGGGTCGCGGGCGACGCGGCCTCCGCGCCCGCGGCTCAGCCGCGCGAGTCGACGGGCAGCACCAGCGCTTGACGACGCGCCCGGCGTCACGGGAATAGTGGATAGCGGTCAACTGCTCCTCTATGGTGGACACAGATCAACCAGCTTGGAGCCTCCTTGAGCCGCACCTCCTCCGCGCCCGCCCGGATGCAGACCCCCGAAGACCGCGCCCGCCACCGAGAGGTGCTGTCGGCGCTCTCCGGCCTGCTGATGGGCATGTTCGTCGCGATCCTCGCCGGCACCGTCGTCTCGACGTCGCTGCCCCGGATCATCGCCGACCTCGGCGGCGACCAGACCGCCTACACGTGGGTCGTCACCTCGACCCTGCTCGCCACGACCGTCTCGACGCCGATCTGGGGCAAGCTCGCCGACCTCGTGAACCGCAAGGTCCTCGTGCAGATCGCGCTCGTGATCTTCGTCGTCGGATCGGCCCTCGCCGGGTTCTCGCAGGACACGAACACCCTCATCGCCTTCCGCGCCGTGCAGGGCCTCGGCGCCGGCGGCCTCACCGCGCTGGTCCAGGTCGTGATGGCGGACATCGTGAGCCCCCGCGAGCGCGGCCGCTACATGGGCTTCATCGGGGCCGTCATGGCGGTCGGCACGGTCGGCGGCCCGCTGATCGGCGGCCTCCTCACCGACGGGTTCGGCTGGCGGTGGAACTTCTACGTCGCGCTCCCCTTCGCCGTGGTGGCGCTCGTGCTGATCCAGCGGACCCTGCACCTGCCCGCCCGCGCCAAGCGCGCCGTGTCCATCGACTACCTGGGCGCCGCCCTGATCGCGAGCGGCGTCGCCCTGCTGCTGATCTGGGTGTCCCTCGCCGGCAAGCAGTTCGACTGGGGCTCCGCCACCAGCTGGACGATGGTCGTCGGCGCCGTCGTGCTGCTCGTCGCGGCCGTGGTGACCGAGCTGCGGGTCAAGGAGCCGATCATCCCGATGACGCTCTTCAGGAACCGCACCTTCGTGTTCGCGGTGCTCGCGAGCCTGCCGCTCGGCGTCGTGCTGTTCGGCACGTCGGTCTTCCTCAGCCAGTACCTGCAGCTCGCCGAGGGGCACACCCCGACCGAGTCCGGCCTGCTGACCCTGCCGATGGTGATCGGCCTGCTCGGGGCGAGCACCGTCATCGGCGGCGTCATCAGCCGCACCGGCGTCTGGAAGCGGTACATGGTCACGGGCGCCCTGCTGCTCGTGGCGGGCGTGAGCCTGCTCGGCACCATCCGCTACGACACCCCCTACTGGGTGCTCGCGATCTTCATGCTGCTGCTCGGCCTCGGGCTCGGCATGACGATGCAGAACCTCGTGCTGGTGACGCAGAACTCCCTGCGGGCGGACCAGCTGGGCGCGGGCAGCGCGTCGATCGCCTTCTTCCGCAGCCTCGGCGGCACGCTCGGCGTCTCCGCGCTCGGCGCCTTCCTCGGCCCGCGCATCGCGGACCTCGTGAAGTCCGGCCTCGCGGCGCTCGACCCCGCGCTCGCGCAGGCCGCCGGCCGCTCGCTCGGCGGCGGCACCGTGCCCGTCGTCTCGTCGCTGCCCGGCCCCATCCGGACGGTCGTGGAGAGCGCCTACGGCGAGGGCATCGGCGACGTGTTCCTGCTCGCCGCCCCGCTGACGCTGGTCACGCTGCTCTTCATCGCCCTGCTGCCGAACCGGCCGCTCGGCACCCGGACGGCCGCCCAGCAGCTGGCCGAGGACGTGCGGCCGGAGGACCGCCTGCAGACCACCGAGGCCGAGCGCGTGCTCGAGCTCGGCGCGAACGAGGTCGGCTCGACCACGGAGGGCGTGCGCTCGGAGGCGCCCGAGGCCGAGACCGCGGGACGCCGCTGATGCCCGGCCCGGCTACGGTGGGCGCCGTGGCGACCGACGACGCGATCCGCACCATCGAGGGATCGTTCGAGCGGATCGCCGTGGCCGCCCGCCGGGCCGGGCGCAGCATCGCGCAGCGCTTCGACCCGGAGCTGCAGCCGGCGGCGTGGGCCGTCCTGCGCGAGCTGCTGCGCGGCGGCCCGATGCAGCCGCACGCGCTCGCGGCCGCCATGTCGATGGACCGCAGCGCGATCAGCCGGCTGCTGAAGGAGCTGCGCGAGCGCGGCCTGATCGAGGCCGAGCGCGACGAGCAGGACGGCCGCTCCCAGTGGATCTCCGTCACGCCCGCCGCGAGGGCTCGCGCCGAGGCCGTGCTCGCCGACCGGCGGCAGCGGCTGCACGAGCACCTGTCCGCCTGGGACGAGGGCGACCTCGACCGCTTCGCGGTGCTGCTCGACCGCTTCGCGGACCCGGAGTGGCTGAGCGAGACGTGACCGGCCCGCTGGTGCTGCGGGTCGGCGCGATCGACGAGCCCGACGCGGTGCGGATGACCGACGAGGTGCAGCGCTGGTACGTCGAGGTCTACGGCGGACCGGACGACGACCCGACGCCGCCCGCGGACTTCGCCGCCCCGCGCGGCCGCTTCGTCATCGGGGAGGTCGACGGCGCCGCCGTCGCGATGGGCGGCTGGACGCGCGACGGCGACGACGTGAAGCTGCGGCGGATGTACGTGCGCCCCGCCGGGCGCCGGCGTGGGTACGCCGGCCTGCTGCTCGGGGAGCTCGAGCGCCTCGCCGCCCTGGACGGGGCGAGGCGGGCCGTGCTCACCACCGGGCTGCCGCAGACCGCGGCGATCGCGCTCTACCGGGCGCACGGCTACGCCGACGTCCCGGCGTTCGGCTTCCACGCGGCGTCCTCCACCGCCGTCCACCTCGGCAAGCCGCTCGCCCTCGTCGGCGCCTGACCCGCCCAGAGGGGTGCACGCCGGAGCCGGCGAGGGCCATCCTGATCCGGTGGAGGACGCGGAGCGGGAGGCGCTGCGGCGCAGCCTCTACCGCGCCGGCGCGACGGACGAGGACGTCCGCGCCTACCGCGACGTGTCGCCGCCGCCCGCGGGCCCGGTGGCGCCCCCGCCCGCGGCCCGGCCCGGGCGTCGCGGCGTCCTGCTCGCGGGCGGGGCGCTCGTCGCGGGCCTGATCGGGGCCGCGGCGGCGGCCGGGGGGCGGTCGGCCGGTGGGGCGGGCTCCGCGACGACCGCGGCGACGGCCTCCTCGTCCTCCGACACGACGTCGACGACCTGGACGACGTCCGCGAGCGCCCCGGCGCCGCGGGTGGCGCGGCCGCCGGACCTGCCCGACGTGGTCTTCACCGAGGCCGGGATCGTCTTCACCCACGAGGGGCGCGGCGACCAGACGGTGCCGCTGCAGCCGGGGCTCGCGGCGAAGGGCGGTGCCGTCGCCGTCGCGCTCTCCCCGCGCGACCCCCGGGAGCCGACGGCGTGGCGGCTGCTCGCCGCGGGCGGTGCGGCGCCGGTGGTGCTCGCGCAGCGCGCGTGGGGCGTCCGCGATCCGGACGAGGGGCCCGTCGTGCTGCCGGGGCTCGCGTCGGCGTCCGACCGGCTGCAGGTGCTGGCGTCGAGGGACGCGCGCTGGACGCTGATCGTCACCTTCATCCGCTGACCCGCCCGTCCGCGGCGCGGGCTCACCCCACCGGGGCCGACAGGGTCGCGCTCCGGATCGCCGCGGTCAGCGCCTCCACCGCCGGCTTGGAGGCGGACGGGTTCGCGACCAGCCGGAAGTCGACCCCGCCGAGCCCGGGCAGCCCGAGCCGCGTCTCGACCTTCTGCAGGTCGGACGGGATCAGGGAGTGCGCGAGCACCGACACCCCGAGGCCCGCGCGGGTCGCGGCCAGCACGGCGCCGATGTCGCGGACCGTGCAGGCGATCCGCCAGCGGCGGCCGGCGGCGTCGAGCGCGTCGGTCGCCATCCGCCGCGTGAAGCTCGGCGACCGGTAGGCGATCAGCGGCAGCGGGTCCTCCTTCACGAACGGCTCCGCGTCCTCCGCCACCCACACGAACTGGTCGCGGAGCACGAGGGTGCCCTCCCCCGCCTCCACCGCCGGCTGCTTGAGGAAGACGAGGTCGAGGTGCCCGGCGGCCAGCCGCCGCGCGAGCACCGCGCTCTGGTCGACGGTCAGCTCCAGGTCCACCTGCGGGTTCAGCCGCCGGAACTGCCGGAGGATCCGCGGCAGCTGCGTGATCGCCAGGTCGTCCGCCGTGCCGAAGCGCAGCCGTCCGCGGGTCGGTGACGACCGGAACCAGCTCTCCGCGTCGGCCATGGCGGCGAGGATCGTGCGCGCGAAGCCGGCGAGCGCCTCCCCCGCCTCGGTCAGCCGCACCCCGCGGGTCTCGCGGACGAACAGCGAGCGGCCGACCTCGTCCTCGAGCCGCCGCATCTGCTGGCTCACGGTCGGCTGGCTGATGCCGAGCTGGCGGGCGGCGGCCGTGAAGCCGCCCCCGCCCTCGACGGCGAGGAAGGTGCGGAGCAGGACGGGGTCGTACACGGGGCCTCCCATCACGGAACGTGATGACTCATATCAGTGTCCATCACCCGGATGCATGTCCCGGCGTGCCTACCGTGGCTCACGGCATGACGCACGCGCTCCCTCTCCCCGCCCGCCTCCGCCCCGCGTTCGACGGGTTCGCGCCGCTCAAGGTCCCGAACTACCGCCGCTTCGCGGGGTCCAACGTGCTGGCGATGAGCGCGACCTGGATGCAGCGCATCGCGCAGGACTGGCTGGTGCTGCAGCTGACGCACAGCGTCGCCGCCGTCGGGGTGACGACCGCGCTGCAGTTCGCACCGATGCTGCTGTTCGGGCTGCACGGCGGCCTGCTCGTCGACCGGTACGACAAGCGGCGGCTGCTGCTCGTCACGCAGTCGACGGTCGGGCTCGTGAGCGTGATGCTCGCGGTGCTCGCGCTCACCGGGCACGCGACGGTGCTCGTGGTCTGGGCGGCCGCCTTCTTGATCGGCTGCGCCACGGTGGTCGACAACCCGGCGCGGCAGGTGTTCGTGAACGAGCTGGTCGGGCGCGAGCACCTGAAGAACGCGATCACGATCAACTCGGCGGTGTTCCAGCTGGGCGGCCTGATCGGCCCCGCGGTCGCCGGCATCCTGATCGGCGCGGTCGGCGGCGGCTGGGCCTTCGCGATCAACGCGCTCGCCTGCGCGGTGACGGTGACGATGCTCACGCGGCTCGACGGGCGCGCGCTCCATCCGGCGCCGGCGCCCGTGCGCCACCCGCACGCGCTGCGCGAGGGCCTCGGCTTCGTGCTGCGCACCCCCGCCATCCGCTACTCGGTCGTGATGCTCGCGTTCCTCGCCGTCTTCACGCTGACCATGCCGGTGCTGCTCGCCGCGTTCGCCACGGAGGTGTTCGGGCTCGGCGCCTCCGGCTACGGCCTCTTCAACTCCCTCGTCGCCGTCGGGGCGCTGGCCGGTGCACTCGGCTGCACCGCGCGGAAGGTGCTGCGCCTGCGCACCGTCGTGCTGTCCGGGCTGCTCTGGGCCTCCGTGCTGACCGCCGCCGCGCTCATGCCGTCGGTCCCGACCTTCGGCGCCGCGCTCGTCGCCTGCGGCGTCGGCAGCCAGCTGTTCTTCCAGGCGGGCAACCCGCTCGTGCAGCTCTCGAGCGGGCCGCAGGTGCGTGGCCGCGTGATGGCCGTGTGGGTGCTCGTCGTGCTCGGCGGCCAGGGTCTCGGCGGCGTGCTGATGGGCGGCATCGTGGAGGCGATCGGCGCCCGGCCCGGCATGCTGATCGCGGGCGGGGTGCCCGCCGTCGCCGCGCTCGTGCTCACCGCGGTCCTCGCGCGGCGCGGCGCGCTGCGCGTCGCGACCTCCGCGCAGCGGCCCTACGTCGCGATCGTCCCCCGCTGACCGACCGCGGAGGGTGCCGGGCTAGCCTGCCCGCCTCATGACGACGACTCGCCGCGGCCTGCTCGGGGGTGCCGCCCTGCTCGGCGCCGGGCTGCTCGCCGGCTGCACCGCGGCCCCCTCCGCGCCGACGCCGTCGCCCACGCGGACCGGGTACGGCGGGGTCCCGCTGACCCGGGCGGCGGAGCCCGGTGACGCGCCGGAGCCGACCGAGGCGCCCGCCGGGCGCGTGATCCCGCTGCCCGAGGACGGCCGCCCGTGGGGCGTCGCGGTCTCGGGCGGCACCGCCTACGTCGCGCTGCGCGGCCCCGCCCGGCTGGCGGTGGTCGACCTGGCGCAGGGCGCGGTGCGGACCGTCCCCATGGTCGGCAGCGCGCGGATGATCGACCTCGCGGGCGACGGCGGCCCGCTGCTCTACCCGGCGGAGAGCGCGAACCGGCTGCTCGAGCTGGCCCTGCCGTCGCTCGAGGTGACCCGCTCGGTCCCGACGCGGCGGCAGCCGCATCAGGCCGTGCAGGTCGGCGACGAGGTCTGGATCTCCGAGGAGTTCGGCCACGCCGTCCGCGTCGTGCGCGGCGACGACGTGCTCGCCGACCTGCCGCAGCCGGTGCAGCCCGGCGGCATCACCGCCGCGGCGGGCCGGGTCGCCGTCGTCGACGTCGCCGCGAACCTGCTCTTCGTCTACGACGCGGCCTCCCGGGACCTCGTCGCCGCGCTGCCCGCCGGGGAGGGGCCGAGCCACGTCGTGCCGACGGGCGGCTCCCGGGTGGCGGTGTGCGACGTGCGCGGGAACGCGGTGCTGACCTTCGACATCGGCGGCGAGCCCCGCCGGCTCGGCCGCGCCGCCGTCCCCGGTCGCGCCTTCTGGATCGAGGCGGACGCGGGCAGCGGCACCGTGTACACGGCGCTCGCGGACGCGAACCTGATCGCGCGGCTGCGGCTGAACGGTGCCGGCGCGCCCGTGCTCGACGGCACGATGCCGACGGTGCGGCAGCCGATCTCCTTCGACCTCGCGGGCGGGGACCTGGCGATCGCGGGCTACGCGGGCTCGCAGCTGCAGGTCGCACCGACCTCAGCGTTCGGCTGACCGCCGCACGCCCGGGGCTAGCGTGGCCGGATGCCCGCCAGTCTCACCCGCGAGGAGGCGGCCGAGCGTGCCGCCCTGCTCGACGTCACCCGCTACGACATCGACGTGGACCTCACCGGTCTCGAGGACGGCCCGACCTGGCGCTCCGTCTCCACCGTCGCCTTCGAATGCCGCGCGCCCGGCGCCTCGACCTTCGTCGACGTCGTCGCGACGATCGAGCGGGCGGTGCTGAACGGCCGGGCCCTCGACCCGTCGTCCGCGGCCGAGGGCCGCCTCCCCCTCGACGGGCTCGAGGAGCACAACGTGCTCGTCGTCGAGACGTCCCAGTCCGAGACCGACCGCGGGCAGGGGGTGCTCCGCACCGTCGACCCGACCGACGGCCTCGTCTACGTCTGGACGACCTTCGAGCCCGACGAGGCACGGCGGCTGTGGGCGTGCTTCGACCAGCCCGACCTGAAGGCCGTGCACCGCTTCACCGCGCTCGCGCCGTCCGCCTGGACCGTCACCAGCAACTCGGCGCCGGAGTCGATCGAGTACGAGGGCGACGCCCGCAGGTGGACGTTCGAGCCGACCCCGCCCCTGTCGACCTACGTCGCGGTCGTGAACGCCGGCCCGTTCCACCAGGCGCGGCGCGAGGCCGGCGACCACGACCTCGGCCTCTACTGCCGGCAGTCGCTGAAGGCGTTCCTCGAGCGCGACGCGGACGAGCTGTTCGGGCTCACCGCGGCGGGGCTCGCCTGGTTCGGCGAGCGGTTCGACCTGCCCTTCCCGCAGCGGCGCTACGACCAGGTGTTCGTGCCGGACCTCGGCGGGGCGATGGAGAACTGGGGCAGCGTCACCCACACCGACTCGGTGCTGTTCCGGAGCGAGCCGACCTACCGGCAGCGCTCCAGCCGGGCGAACCTCGTGCTGCACGAGATGGCGCACATGTGGTTCGGCGACCTCGTCACGATGCGCTGGTGGGACGACCTCTGGCTGAACGAGGCGTTCGCCAGCTGGGCCTCCGTCTGGGCGATGGCGGGAGCGACCGAGTTCACGGACGCCTGGGCGACCGAGCTGCTCGACGGGAAGCTCGCCGGCTACCGCCAGGACATGGGGCCGGCGACGCACCCGATCCGGGGCGACGTGCCGGACGTGCTGCACGCGATGGCGAACTTCGACGACATCACCTACGACAAGGGCGCGGCGGTGCTGCACCAGCTCTCCGCCTACCTCGGGGAGGACGCGTTCGTCGCGGGCCTCCGCGCCTACTTCGCCGAGCACGCCTGGGGCAGCACGGTGCTCGGCGACCTCATGGGCGCCTTCTCCGCCGCGTCGGGGCGGGACCTCGAGGCGTGGACGACGGAGTGGCTCGACCGCGCCGGCACCGACCTGCTCGTCCTCGACGGCGGCGTGCTGCGGGCGACCGCGCCCGACGGCGGCGCCCCGCGCCCGCACCGGCTGCGGATCGCCGGGTACGACGCGGACGGCGCCGTGCTCCGGCCCGCCGGTGAGACCGAGGTGGAGGTCGTGGGCCCCGAGACCCCGGTCGAGGCGCCCGGCGGCACCGTCTTCCAGGTGAACGCGGGCGACCTCGCCTTCGCCGCGGTGCGGGCCGACGAGGCCTCCCTCGAGACGCTCCGCGCGCGGGCGGGCGAGCTGCCCGACGCGCTGGCGCGCACGCTGGCGCTGACGACGACGTGGGACCGGCTCGTCAAGGGCGAGCTGACGGGCGACGCGGTCGTGGAGACGGTCCGCGCCGTCGTGGCCGTGGACGGACCCGCGGTGGTGGAGGGGCAGCTCGCGCTCGGGCTGCAGGCCGCCGAGCTGTGGACGCCGATCGAGCGCGTCCCCGCGGCGGTCGCGCGCCTGGCGGACGCGGCGGCCGCGCTCGTCGACCGGCCGGAGCACCGGCTGCCCGCGCTCCGGATGCTCGCCACCGCCGGGACGCGGCCGGAGCACCTCGCGGCGGTGGACGAGGCGGCGGGCGACGACGTCGACCTCGCCTGGCGGGTGCTCGCGCGCCGGGCCGAGCTCGGCGCCTACGACGAGGCGGCCGCGCGGGCGCTGAAGGAGCGCGACCCGGACCCGGACTCGGGCGCGAGCGCGCTCGCGGCGCTCGGGTCGCAGCCGGACCGCGCCGCGAAGGAGGTCGTCTGGCAGGCGCTGATGATCGACCGCTCGATCCCCGCGGGTCCCGCGCGGCGGCTGGTCGCGCAGCGGTTCTGGCGGCCGCTGCAGGGCGGGCTGCTCGCCGAGTTCGCCGACCGCTACCTCGACGTGCTCGCGTCGCTCGGCGACGCCGGCATGCTCGGGCAGCTGGGCCTGGTCCGCGCGATGTTCCCGTACGCGGTGCTCGACGACCGGTTCCTGGCCCGCGCCGAGGAGGCCGCGCAGGCCGACGGGGTCAACCCGACCGTGCGGACGACGCTGCTCGACGGCGTCGCCACGGGGCGGCGGATGCTCGCGGCGCGCAACGGCTGACGCCCGGGCCCGTTGCGGACAGTTGAGCCCGCCGCGGCAGGCTCAACTGTCCGCAACGGACCCAGAAGGAGCGGTCGCGCGGGTCCAGGCGGGGCTCCATACGCTGGAGCCGTGCCGACGACCGATGCCCTGACCGTCCACGGCGCCCGGGTCGCGACCGGTGACGCGGTCGTCGACGACGGGTGGGTCCGCTTCGAGGGCGGGGTCGTCGCCGCGACCGGCCGGGGCATGCCGCCGTCGGGCGGCGAGGTGCTCGACGCCGGCGGCGGCGTGCTGACGCCAGGGTTCGTCGACGTGCACGTGCACGGCGGCGGCGGGCAGGACTTCGGCGCCGGACCGGACGCGCTGCCCGCCGTGCTGGGCGCGCACCGCGCGCACGGCACGACCCGCTCCGCGCTGTCGCTGGTCAGCGCGCCCGTCGAGCAGGTGGTCGAGCAGGTCGCGGCGCTCGCGCCGGCGGTCCGCGAGGACCCGCTGCTGCTCGGCGTGCACCTGGAGGGCCCCTTCCTCAGCCCGGACAACCGCGGCGCGCACGACCCGGCCGCGCTGACCGCGCCGACCGCGGCCGAGGTGGACGCCCTGCTCGCCGCGGCGGACGGCACGCTGCTGCAGGTGACGATCGCGCCGGAGCTGCCCGGCGCGATCGACGCCGTCCGCCGCTTCGCCGCCGCCGGCGTGCGGGTGGCGGTCGGGCACACGGTCGCGGACATGAACGTCGCCGGCGCGGCCTTTGACGCGGGTGCGACCCTGCTGACGCACGCCTTCAACGCGATGCCCCAGCTCGCGCACCGCGCCCCCGGCCCCATCGGCGCGGCGCTCGCGCGGCCGGACGTCGTCCTCGAGGTCATCGCCGACGGCCTCCACGTGCACCCGGTCGTCGTCGCGGCCCTGTTCCGGATGGCGCCCGGCCGCGTCGCGCTCGTCACCGACGCGATGTCCGCCACCGGCATCGGCGACGGCGAGTACCGGCTCGGCACCCTCGACGTCACGGTGCGGGACGGCGCCGCCCGGCTCGCGAGCGGCAGCCTCGCGGGCTCCACCCTGACCCTCGACGCCGCGATCCGCACCGCGGTCGCCGCGGGCGTTCCGCTGACCGACGCGATCGCGGCCGCGACCTCGATCCCCGCCCGCGCCGCGGGCCGCCCCGACCTCGGCTCGTTCGCACCCGGCTCCCCCGCCGACGCGGTGCTGCTCACCGACGACCTCGAGGTCCGCGCGGTCTGGGCGGCGGGCACCCGCCTCCGCTGACGCGGTGCAACCCCCAGCGGCATCTGCAACCCCGCGCGGCGTTGCAGATGCCGCTCAGCGTTGCCGCGTCGCTCGACGCGGTCGGGCGATCGCCGCCGCTGCTGCGAAGTCCTCGAGCACGAAGGGCGGTCGTGAGGGGAGGACGCCGACGGCGCGCAGCACAACCGCGAGTCGAGGCGGATCCACGGCCTCGAGCCAGCCCCACCGGGCGAGGCCCTCAACCTGCAGCCGGACCGCGTCTTCGCGCCGCCGCTCCCGCTGCAGCGCGGCTCGGGCGTCCGGAGCGATGATGGGGTCGAGCAGCTTGACCGCCCCGTCGACCTCACCTCCGACACGAGTCGTCGGGAACAGCATGTCGAGGAACACCTCACGTCCGTCGGGGAGCAGGAGCCGGTACTGCAGCAGGGGCGGCTCGATGCCGAGGCGAAGGAGCCCGCACCGGCTGAGCGACTCGGCCGCGGACTCCGCACCCGGGTGCGCGAACCGGATCACCTGCTCGATTCGAGCGCGCGCTCGGCGTGCACCTGCGGTCTCCATCGCGCTGAGCAGCCGTGCCCGGTCCATCCCGCGGGAGAGGAGGGAGTCGGCGGCCATGACGCCTTCCTCGAAGGGCAGCGCGGACGCGAGGTCCACCACGGTCCTCGCCGGGACGGTGAGGAGAAGGCCGCGGTGCTCCATCACCTCGAGCGGGGAGATCGGGGCGAGGCGCGCCGAGACGCCGTCCTGACCGCGCTCGCGACGCTCGGACACGGTCGTGACCAGGCGGTCGAGTCGTCGACGGAGCACCGGGATCCCGTGCACGACCGCGGCCGACTGGTGGGAGAACACCACGGGCCGGTCCATCACGGCGGCTAGCGCTCGCATCCGCACGAGGTGCTGGCCCTCAGGACCGAGGGCGAGGAAGGCGGCGCGTTCGACGTACACGCCCTGGCGCAGCCGGAGGAGCAGCCCTCGCGCCGCATCCCTGCTGAGCGCGCTGCGTGCGGTGCCGTCGTGAGCTCCGCGAACGACGATCAGCTCGAGCAGCCAGGGGTCGACGGTCGAGGTCATGGCCGGGGAGTCTGCTGCCGAGCGGCGCGCCCTCCTGGTCCGGTTCCGAGGATGTGGGCTCGAAGAGGCCTGGGGAGGAGCGGACGTCCCGGCGTGCAACGCATCAGCGGCATGGGCGACGCCGCGCGGCGTCGCCCATGCCGCTGAGCGTTGCCCCGTGCGCGGGCTAGTCGACGCGCTGCCAGGACGGCTGGTTCGCGACCGTCCAGCGGTAGTAGTCGGCGAGGCGGAGGTCCGCGGCTGCGGCCTCGTCCACGAGCACGGTCGCGGCGGGATGCAGCTGCAGCACGCTGCCCGGGACCATCGCGGTCAGCGGGCCCTCGACCGCAGCGGCGACGGCGGCCGCCTTCGCCTCCCCCTGCGCGACGAGCACGAGCCGCCGCGCCTCGAGGATCGTGCCGAGCCCCTGGGTGATGCAGTGCAGCGGCACCGCCTCCAGGTCGCCGTCGAAGAAGCGCGCGTTGTCCTCCCGCGTCCGCTCGCTGAGCGTCTTGATGCGCGTGCGAGAGGCGATCGAGCTCGTCGGCTCGTTGAACCCGATGTGCCCGTTCGCGCCGATGCCGAGCAGCTGCACGTCGACGCCGCCCGCGTCGCGGATCGCCCGCTCGTAGTCCGCGCACGCCGCCTCGAGGTCGTGGGCGCCGCCGTCCGGCACCCGCACCCGGGCGGGGTCCATCCGCAGCGGCCCGGTCACCTCGGCGGCGATCGTCGCCGCATAGCTCTGCTCGGAGCCGGCCGGCAGCCCGACGTACTCGTCGAGCGCGAAGCCGGAGGCCCGTGACAGGTCGAGCGCGCCCGAGTCCACCCGCTCGCGCAGCGCCGCGTAGGCGCCGAGCGGCGACGAGCCGGTCGACAGGCCGAGCACCGCGTCGGGCTTCGCACGCACGACGGCGGCGATCCGCGCGGCGGCCGCGCGGCCCACCGCCTGTGCGTCGGGCAGGATCACGATCTCCATCAGTCCTCTTCTCCGGTCAGCAGCCCCAGCAGCGCGGCACCGACCGCGCGGGAGGAGCCGAAGGTGGCGACGTCCGCGTAGCGGCGGTCGGGCGACGGCCAGCCCATGTCGACGACGAGCACCGACCCGCCGCGGTCGCGGAGCGCGTCGACGACGGCGCGCACGTGCGGGTGCCGGTGCACGTCCCGGCCGACCACGAGCACCGGGCCCGCGACCTCCGGGGCCGCGCCCGCCTCGTCGGCGTCGACGTCGATCCGCGGCCAGGAGGCGAAGCGCCCGGTGTCGGAGGCCGCGGCGAAGGGTCCCCACCCGGTCTCCCCCACCGCGATGTTCGCCTCCACGTCGAGCCGCACCACGGTCCAGGCCTCGCCGGGCCGCGGCAGCACCGCGCCCGGGCGCACGTCGAACGCCGCCGCGAGCCGGGCAGGCAGGGGCCGCGGCCCGTCGGCGGCCGCCGGGACGCGGAGCGCGCGGACCCGTGCGACCGCGTCCTCGAGCCGGGCGAGGGGCAGGGCGCCCTCCTCGACCGCCGCCTCGATCGCCGCGGCCGCCGGCTCGACGTGGTGCTCGGAGTGCTTGCCGAGGCAGAGCAGGTCGGCGCCCGCGACGAGGGCCCGCACCGCGGCGGCCGGCACCCCGATGGTCCCGCTCGCGCCCGCCATGTCGAGCGCGTCGGACACGACGACCCCGTCGAACCCGAGCTCCTCCCGCAGCAGCCCGGTGAGGATGCGCCGGCTCATCGTCGCCGGGGCGTCCGGGTCGAGCGCCGGCAGGAGGATGTGCGAGGTCATCACCGCGGCGACACCCGCCTCGACCGCGGCGACGAACGGCGGCAGGTCGGTCGCCGTCAGCGCATCGAGGTCGCGGTCCACGACCGGCAGCCCGAGGTGCGAGTCGACGGCGGTGTCGCCGTGCCCCGGGAAGTGCTTCGCGCAGGCGGCCACGCCGGCGGACTGGAGCCCGCGGACCCACGCGGCCGCGTGGCGGGCGACGAGCGACGGGTCCTCGCCGAAGCTGCGGGCGCCGATCACCGGGTTGTCGGGGTTCGTGTTCACGTCGACGGTGGGCGCGAGGTCGAGCCTGACGCCCGCGGCGGCGAGCTCCAGGCCGATGCGGTGCGCGGACGCCGCGGTGCCGTCGACGTCGTCGAGCCGGCCGAGCACCCCGTTGCCGGGCTCCGGCGAGCCGTCGGGCACGTGCAGGCGGGTGACGTCACCGCCCTCCTCGTCGATGGCGACGACGGCGGAGGGCGACGCCGTCCGCACCGCGTCGGTGAGCGCGCGCACCTGGGCGACGTCCACCACGTTCGGGCCGAACAGCGCGACGCCCGCGAGCCCGTCGCGCAGCAGCGCCTCGATCGAGGCGGGCAGCGCGGTGCCGGCGAACCCCGGCAGCAGCACCCCGAGCGCGAGGCGGCGCAGGTCCGCGCTCACGCCCCTCCGCGCTCGCGGCTCACTTGTCCGCCCCGACGACGACCGAGCCCGACAGCGCCCGCTGGAAGATCAGGTAGACGATCAGCACCGGGATGATCGTCATCACGACGGCCGCGAACAGGGCGCCGAAGTCGATCGAGTAGCCGGCGGTCCCCGCGAACGCGGCCATCCCCTGCGTCAGCACGTACTTCGAGGTGTCGGGGTTCAGCGCGACCGGCAGCAGGAACTGGTTCCAGAGGCCGACGAAGTTGAGGATCGACAGCGTCGCGATCGCGGGCCGCGCCATCGGCACGATGACCTGGAAGAAGGTTCGCCACTCCCCCGCCCCGTCGATCGCCGCGGCCTCCGTGACGCTCTCCGGCAGCGCGCGGAAGAACGGCACCATGAAGAACACGGTGAACGGCAGCGCGAACGCGGAGTACGTGATCGCGAGCCCCGGCAGCGTCCCGAGCAGGCCGAGCCCCTGCAGGATGAAGAACAGCGGCACGATCGCGAGGAAGATCGGGAACGTCAGCCCGGCGACCATCAGCAGGTAGATCGCCCGGTTGCCGAAGAAGCGGAAGCGCGCGAGGAAGTACGCGCACATCGAGCCCATCAGCATCGTCAGCACGAGCGCGCCGCCCACGACGATCAGCGTGTTGGCGAAGAACCGGCCGATGCCGGCCTGCGTCCACGCGTTCACGTAGTTCTCGAGGTGGAGGCGGTCCGGCAGGGTGAAGGGCGACTGCAGCACCTGCGCGCTCGTCTTGAACGAGGACATGAAGGTCCAGAGGAACGGCAGCACCACCACGACCGTGCAGGCGATCAGGACCGCCTGCGAGACCCCGCCGACGACGCGCTCGCCGGGCGGGACGGTGCGTCGGGTGCGGGCCCTGCTGCGCAGGACCGCGGGCGCGGCGACCTCGCTCGCCATGGTCACTCCTCCCTCAGGTCCTCGCGGCCGCCGGTGAGGCGGTCGACGAGGAAGACGACGCCGGCGAACAGCAGCGTGATCGCGGCGAGGATCACGCCCATCGCGCAGGCGTAGCCGAACTGGCCCTTCGTGAAGGCCGTGGTGAACAGCTGCTGCGAGATGACGAGCGTCGAGTTCTGGGGCCCGCCGCCGCCGATCAGCCCGGACATGAACACGAACGCGTCGAGCGCGAAGATCCCGGTGTAGATCATCGAGGTGCGGATGTTCGCCCGCAGCATCGGGACGGTCACCGACAGCGCGATGCGGAAGCGGCCCGCGCCGTCGAGCCGGGCGGCCTCGAACACCTCCGCCGGCAGCGCCTTGATCGCCGCCACGAAGATGACGACGTAGAAGCCGACCGACGCCCAGATCATCACGAACATGACCGCGGGCATCGCGGTCGTGGCGTCGCCGAGCCACGGGTAGGAGGCGAACCCGTCGAAGCCGAGCGCGGTCAGCACGCCGTTCAGCAGCCCGCCGGCCGGCTGGTAGACCTGCTGCCACATGATCGCGGCCGCGATGGCCGGGATGATGTACGGGAAGAAGAAGACGACCCGGTACAGCTCGCCGCCCCTCACCCCGCGGACCGGGCCGCTGGAGGACCCGCCGATGGTGACGAGGGACGCGATGGCGAGGGCCAGCGCGATGATCACGACCGGCAGGACCAGCACGAGCGTCACGCTGTTGCGGACGGCCGTGAGGAAGACGTCGTCCGAGAACGCGCGGACGTAGTTGCCGAGGCCGATGAACGGGATCGAGTCGTCGAACCCGCTCCAGCTCGTCAGCGAGTAGTAGACGGCCTGCACGAACGGCGACAGCACCAGCACCGCGTAGACGAGCAGCGGGACGCCGAGGAAGACGGCGGCGAACGAGATCCGGTCGGCCGTCAGCCGGCGCCGCCACCGGCGGGCGGCCCCGGAGGGACCGCCCGCCCGGCCGACCGTGCGGGCGAGGGTCGTCACGACACCTTGACCTTCGTGACCGACGAGTCGTTCGCCACCTTGTCGGTGATGTCCTGCAGCCCCTTCGTCAGCTGCGCGACCGACGAGCCGCCGGAGAGGAAGGTGTTCCACACGACCAGCTGGTCCTGGTTCATGCCGTACAGGTCGACGAAGTTCCAGGAGAACACGTTCGAGCCCGCGTCCTCCAGCAGCTTGGACTGCGAGACGAGCGCCGTGGAGCCGAAGCCGTCGGCCGGGACGATGCCCTTCACGATGGTGGGGGTCAGGCGCGTCTTCGTGAAGTTCGTCGCGGCGTCCTTCGACAGCATCGCCCGCAGCAGCTCCTTGCCGCCCGCGACGTTGCCCGCCTTCGACGGGACGATGAACGGCTCGCCCGCGGTGGAGTGCATCGCCTCGTACGGCATCGCGGGATTCGAGGACACGACGGGCTCCGGGGCCCCGGTCATCTTGAACCCGGACTTCGTCTGCTTCTTCATCTCGTTCTCGATCCACGAGCCCGACGGGTAGAGCAGCGCGTCCTCGTCGCTCGACCACTGCGCCTGGGCCGCGGTGAACTGCGTGCCGGCGCCGCCGGGCTTGAAGTAGCCGGCGTCGATGATCTTCTTCATCGCGGTGAACACCGCCTGCACGGCCGGCTTCGACCAGCAGTCCTTCTCCAGGTTCTCGAGGGCGAGGCGCACGTCGTCGCCGCCCTCCTTGATCGCCGACGCGATGGCGAGGGTCTGGTAGTAGGTCGCGGCCTCCTTGCCCCAGACGAAGAGGTACTTGCCCTTCGCCTTGGCCTTGCCGCCGAGGTCGTAGGCCTCGTCCCACGTCTTCGGCACCGTCCAGCCGTTCTCGTCGAACAGCGACTGCGAGTACCAGAGGGCGTAGACCGTGAGCACGTAGTTCAGGACGAGGAACTTGCCGTCGAGCGTGCCCGGCTTCGTGACGCCGGTGTAGAGGGTGTCGCTGATCTTCGTGCCCTCGTAGTTGTTCGCCTCGAGCACGTCGGACAGCTCGGCGAGCTGGCCGCGGATCGTCGAGATGCCGATCGCGTTCGCGCCGGAGTTGTCCACGAGGTCCGGCGGGTTGCCGGCGACGAACTTCGGCTGCAGCGACTGGGCGATGTTCGTGATCGCGTCGACGTTCGCGCCGACGCCGACCTTCTGCTTCATCACGTTCGCGGCGTAGTCGACGTAGTCCGTGCCGTAGCCGCCGTTGAAGATCGCCGCGGCGACGGTGGAGCCGGACGCGATGCCGAAGGGGTTGTTCGCGCTGGTCGAGGCGGAGGCGCTGCTGCCGCCCCCGCTCTGGCTGGATCCGGTCGCGGCGCAGCTGGCGAGCGTGCCGGCGATCGGCACGACGAGGCCGGTGATGAGGGCGCCGCGGAGGAAGTCGCGGCGGTGGAGGCGGGGCTGGTTCATGGCTGTTCGTTCCTTCTTCTTCGAGGGTGGTGCAGGGATGAGGTGGTGCGAGCCTCAGGCGGTGCGGTCGATGCCGTACCGGGCCTCGAGGGCGTCGTTGTGCTCGTCGCCGCCGGGGATGTTGGCGGACAGGTAGAGGGGGGCGGCGTCGCCGGATCGGACGAAGCGCTCCGCCACCGAGACGGTGATCACCTGCGCGATGTAGGCGGCGGTGATGGAGGAGACGGCGCCGGCCGGGACGTCGGCGCCGATCGTGATCGCCGCGTCGCCGTAGGGCGCGAGGTTGTCGATCACGACGTCGGCGACGTCGCGGAGCCGCTTGCCGCTCGGGTGCTTCGGCTCCACCCGCATCGTGTGCTCGGCGGAGGTGACGGCGACGACGGGGTTCCCGTTCGCCTTCGCGGCGAGGGCGAACCCGACGATGGAGCCGTTCACGCCGGAGTTCGAGGCGATCAGCACGACGTCGTGCGGGCCGACCTCCGCCAGCGCGAAGAGCTTCTCGGCGATGCCCGGGTCGCGCTCGAGCTTGCCGCCCTTCAGCTCGGACACCGGCATGCCGCCGGTGAGCGACAGGTCGCGCAGCGAGATCTTCTTCGTCGGGATCAGCCCGCCCGCGCGGCCCGCGATCTCCATCGCGAACGCCTCGGAGTGCCCCGTGCCGAACGCGTAGGCGACCCCGCCGGACCGGATCGCGCGCTCCACCAGGTCGACGGCGGCGTCGAAGCCGCCCTCCTCGGCGAGCTGCTGCAGCGCCTGGAGGCGCTCGGCGACGGCCGAGGAGAAGTCGCGGATCGCGGTCAGGGCGGCGGAGTCGGTCATGCGGGGTCCTTCCGGGGGGTGTGGTCGCGCAGCGGCGCGGCGACGCCGCCCGACCGGTGCGGGGTGACCGCACGGGCGGAGGCGGCGAGGTTGCGGCTCGCGCGGTCGTAGTCGACCTGCGCGGTGAGCACGTAGAGCAGGTCGCCGACGTAGACCTGGCTGTAGTAGGCGGCGAGGTCGTCCGGCTGCAGGAACTGCTCGTACGCGGCGGTGCGGAGCACGATGTCCGCGCCCTCCGCGAGCGGCGAGTCCGGGTCGTTCGTCACCGCCACCGTGAGGCAGCCGTGCCGCCCCGCCTCCTGCAGCATCTGGATCGTCTCGGCCGTGCGGCCCGTGTGCGAGTAGCCGATGGCGACGCAGTCCTCGGTCTGCAGCACGGCGCTGGTCAGCCCCGCGTGCACCTCCGACCAGACGTTGCAGACGACCCCGATGCGGTACATGCGGGCGGCCAGCGCCTCCGCGGCGAGGCCGCTGCTGCCGACGCCGTAGAGGTCGACGTGGCGGCTGCGCGCGATCGCCTCGGCGAGCCGCTGCAGGTCGTCGAGGTCGACGGACTCCGCCGTCTCGCGGAGCGTGCGGACGCAGCCGGCCAGCAGGCTGCCGCGGACGTCCTCGGCGGGGTCGTCCGGGCCGAACGCCCGGCCGAGGTCCGCCTCCTCCGGCCGCCGGCCGCGGTCCGTCGCGACGCTCATCCGCAGCGCCGGGTAGCCGGCGTAGCCGATCTGCCGGGCGAACCGCGTGACCGTGGCGGCGGAGGTGCCGGCCCGTTCCGCGAGCTCGGCGATCGGCAGGTCGAGCACGGCCTGCGGGTCGTCCAGCACCACCTGGGCGACCCGCAGGGTCGCGGCGGGCAGGTCCGCCCAGCGGGCGCGGATCCGGCTCTGCACGGCGGACGCGTCGATCTTCATGACCGCGAGGTCGTCATCCTCGTGGAGCAGATCGGAAGCCGTCACGTGAGAACCCGTTTCATCCAGATGCGCCATCGCCTGAGATCGAGTTTCACCATACGCTGCTCGTGTGACGGCGGTGTTGCAAGCGGGTAACGATGGGAACGTGTCGTCCATCGGGCTCCGCGCCGCCCTGATCGCCGTCGACGCGGGAGGCACGTCGACCCGCGCGGCGCTCGTCGACCTCGACGGCAGGGTGCTCGGCACGGGCCGCGCCGGGGGCGGCAACCCCACGTCCCGAGGAGCCGAAGGGGCCGGAGCCGCGGTCGCCGCCGCCGCCCGGCAGGCGCTCGGCGAGGCGCCGCCGCGGGTGGGGAGCGTGCTCGTCGCCCACGCCGGCGAGCGCCTCCCCGCCTACTACGCGGCGATCGCGGAGGGCCTCGCCGCGCACGGCGTCCAGGCGCCGATCCGGCAGGCCGGCGACCTGGAGGCGCTCTACGCCAGCGGCACGAGCGAGCCCGACGGTGCCGCGCTGATCGCCGGCACGGGCGCGATCGGCGGCGCGGTCGCCGGCGGCCGCGTGGTGGAGGTGGTCGACGGCACCGGCTGGCTGCTCGGCGACGCCGGCAGCGGCTTCTGGATCGGGCACCGCGTCGCGCGTGCCGCGGTCGACGACCTCGACGGCGGGCCCGCCACCGCCCTGACACGGCCCCTGCTGGCCGCGCTCGGGATCGACGAGGACCGCGGGGACGACGAGGGGCGGGCCGGAGCGCTCCGCGAGGTCGTCTCACGGCTCTACGCCGAGCGGCCGGTGGACCTCGCTCGCTTCGCGCCGCTCGCCTTCACGCACCGCGACGACCCGGTGGCGCGGCGGATCCTGGTCCGGGCGGTCGACGCCCTCGCCGCGCTGGTCGCCTGCATCCGCGCCGCGCAGCCCGCCGGCCCGCTCGTCGTCGGCGGCAGCGTCCTCGTGCAGGGGCTGCTTCGCCTGCCCGACGGGCTGGCGGATCCGCTGCTGCGGCTGGCGGGCGCCGCGCTGCCGGTCGCCGACGGGCTGGTCGGCGCCGCGGTGCTCGCGCTGCGCAGCGCCGGGACCCCGGTCGGCCCGACGCTGCACGCCGCGCTCGTACGGGACCTCGGCACGCCGCTGCCCCCGGTGCCGGCCGCCGCGGCGCCGCTGCCGGTCGAGGTCCGGGCGCCGCGGCCGTCGGACACCGCCGCCGTGTACCGGATCTGCTTCGAGACCGGGCCGGATCCGGAGGACCCGGGCCGCACCCCGGAGCTGCTGGGGCACGTCTGGGCCGGCCCCTACCTCGCGTTCGCGCCGCACTGGTGCCGCGTGCTCGTCGACGCGCGCGGCGTCGCGGGCTACCTGCTCGCAGTCCCCTCGAGCGCCGCGTACGAGCGCTGGGCGGCCGAGGAGTGGTGGCCGCCGCTCCGGCTCGAGCACCCCGCGGACGCCCCCGGCCTCTCCCCCGCCGACCGCGCGGTCGCGGAGCTGTTCGCGACGCCGCCGGCCTCCCCGCCCGACCTCGTCGCGACGCACCCCGCGCACCTCCACATCGACCTGCTGCAGCGGGCACGCGGCCGCGGGTTCGCCCGGCTGCTGATCGACGACCTGTGCGACCGGCTCGCGGCCGAGGGCGTCCCCGGCGTGCACCTCGGCGTCGCGCCGGACAACGCCCGCGCGACCGCGGTCTACCGCCGCCTCGGCTTCGAGGTGCTGCGGCACGAGCCCGACGTCGTCTGGATGGGCCGCCGCCTCTGACCGGGCCCGTTGCGGACATCCGGGCCCGCCGCGGCGGGCTCGGGTGTCCGCAACGGGCCCAGGAGCGGCCGGAGGCACCGCGGGGTGCGGCAGGCTGACGGCGTGCAGCAGCACGCTCTCACCGCGTACCGCACCGCGACGCCGCCGGACCTGGACGGCCGCCTCGCCGCGGACTGCTGGCGCCGGGCGCCGCGCTCCAGCCGCTTCGTCGATCTGGTGAGCGGCGGCCCGACCGGCCTCGACACCCGCGCTGCGGTGCTGTGGGACGACGACGCCCTCTACGTCGGCTTCGAGGTGGAGGAGCCGCGGGTCGAGGCGCGGCTCACGGAGCGGGACGCGCACGTCTGGCTGGACGACGACGTGGAGCTGTTCGTCGCGGGCGTCGACCGCTACTACGAGCTCGAGGTCAACGCCTTGAACACCGTCTACGAGGTCCTGTTCGAGTGGGACGACGCCGGCCGCGACCGGGCCGCGGGCCCGGCCGAGCTGCGTGGCGACCATCCGCAGGCCGCGCCCTTCGACGGCGTCGACCACCGGCACCCGCGCGGACCCCGCACCGGGTTCTGGGGCTGGGACCTGCCGGGCCTCGTCACCGCGGTCCACGTCGACGGCCGGCTGAACGACCCGTCGGTCGTCGACGCGGGCTGGTCCGTCGAGATCGCGCTGCCGTGGGCGGGCCTCGCCGTGCTGGCCGACGAGGCGCACCCGCTGCCGCCGCGGGACGGCGACATCTGGCGCATCGCGTTCGCCCGCTTCAACACCGACCGGATGAGCGCCGACGACTCCGGCGGCTGGGCGCTCTCCCCACACGGCGTGTGGGATGCGCACGTCCCGGAGCGGTTCCCGCTGGTCCGCTTCTCCAGCGACCCGCCGCCCGGCTGACGCACCCGGGCGCGTTGCGGACATCTGAGCCCGCCGCGGCGGGCCCGGATGTCCGGGACGGACCCGGGAGGAGCGGTCAGGCGGCGAGGGTCGGGAACCCGGGCTCCGCGAGCGCGCCCGGCGCGAGGCGGGCGAGGCCCGCGATCTGCCACACGGGCACGCCGACGAGGTCCGTCAGGTCGGTGCGGAGCCGCTTCGGCACGGCGCCGCCCGCGACGACGTAGGCCGCGTGCTGCGACAGCGCGGTGAGGACGCCGAGCTGCCGGCTCGCGAGCCGGGGCGCCTCGGCCATCGCGAACACGAGCGCGGCGCCCTCGACCCCCTCGAACGCGAACCACTCCGCGCCGGAGTCGCCGAGCACGCCGCCGCCGTTCCAGCGGACGCCGGAGCGGCCGAGCTCCGGCAGGTCGCGGGCCACGGCGCGGAAGAGGTCGTCCAGCGGGCCGTCGGCCCGGATCCAGCAGACGCCCTCGGCCCGCTCCACCGCCCACGCCGCGAAGGCGCCGATCGGGTCCTCGATCGCTGCTGCATCCGCGAGCCGATCCGCAGCCCGCCTCGTGCCCCGCAGTCCGAACACCGCACCCCCCGAACAGGTCACCCGACGACGAGGATGATCGCGGGTCCGCGGACGCGCCCGGCGGCGGCGCGCCGAGGCGAGGATGGACGCGGGACGAGCGGAGCGCGGCATGTCGGAGGCCATCGAGCCGATCGAGGTCGACACGCCCGCGGGCCGGGTCGCGGTGCACGCGCTCGGCGCCGGGCGGCCGACGGTGCTCTGGCACGGCCTCTATGCGGACGGCGCCAGCTGGGGCTACGTGCTGCCGGCGCTGCTGCCCGGCCGGCGGCTGCTGGTCGTCGACGCGCCCGGCTGGGGCCGCAGCGGCCGGCTCGCACCGGACGCCGGCTGGGCGGAGGTGGTGACGGCGGCGGCGGACGTGATCCGGCAGCTGGCCCCCGGTGAGGTCGCGGACTGGGTCGGCGCGGGCTGGGGCGGCCGCGTCGGGATCGCGCTCGCCGCGGACGCGCCCCGGCTGGTCCGCAGCGTCGTCGCCGCGATGGCGGACCCCGCGCCGATGGGGCCCGCGGAGCGGCGCCGGACGCGACGCGTCCTCGCCGGGCTCGCCGCGCTCGGCCCGGTCGGCGGCGTCGGCCGGGCGATCGTCCGGGAGCAGCTGTCCGCGCCGTCGGCGGCGGAACCGCAGACCGTCGGCGCGGTGCTCGACGCCCTGCTGCTCGCCGGCCGCGTCGGCGCGGCGCGCTCCGCCCTCCGCTTCGACGTGCGACGGCCGGATCTGACCGGGCTGCTGCCCCGGATCGCGGCGCCGCTGCTGCTCGTCGGCGGGGACGCCGCGAGTCCCTGGCCGCTGGCCGACGCCGAGCGGGCGGCGGCGCTCGCCCCCTTCGCGCGGGCGGGCGCCGTGCCGGGGTCGCGGACGCTCGTGCCCCTCGACCGTCCCGGCCCCCTCACCGCGGTCGTCGGCGAATTCTGGGCGGGGCTCGACGACTGACGGCCCCGCCCGACCGGCCTCAGGCGCTCAGGCGCGGGTAGTCCGTGTAGCCCTCCGCCCCGGCCGTGTAGAAGTGCTCCGGCCGCGGCGCGTTCTCCGGCGCCTCCGCCCGCCACCGGTCGACGAGGTCGGGGTTCGCGATGATCGCCCGGCCGACCGCCACGGCGTCCGCGTGGGCCCGCTCGATCAGCCCGGTCGCCTCCGCCCGGCTCGTGACCGAGCCGAAGCCGCTGTTCACGACGAGCGGGCCGGCGAAGTGCGCCCGCAGGTCCTGCACGAGCGCGCCGGCGGGATCCGCGTGGAGCACGCTGAGGTAGGCGAGCCCGAGCGGGCGCAGCCCGTCGAGCAGCGCCTCGTACGTGGCGCGGGTCTCCGCCTCGTCGGTCTCGACCACGTCCTGCGCCTGGTTCATCGGGGAGATCCGGATGCCGACCCGGTCGCCGCCGACCTCCGCCGCCACCGCCTCGGCGACCTCGATCACGAACCGGGCTCGGGCCGCGGCGGACCCGCCGTAGCCGTCCTCGCGGACGTTCGAGACGGGCGAGAGGAACTGGTGCAGCAGGTAGCCGTTCGCCCCGTGCAGCTCGACCCCGTCGAACCCGGCCCGCAGCGCCCGGCGCGCGGCCTCGACGAACTCGTCGCGCACGCGCACCAGCTCGTCGGCGGTGAGGGCGTGCGGCACGACGTGCTCGCGCTTGCCGTGCTGCGTGTGCACGGCGCCCGAGATCGCCACCGCGCTCGGCGCGAGGGTGCGGTCCGAGCCGCTCAGGTCCGGGTGGGAGACGCGGCCCGCATGCATCAGCTGCATGACGATCCGGCCGCCGGCGTCGTGCACCGCGTCGGCGACGAGCCGCCAACCGGCCTCCTGCTCGTCGGTGATCACGCCGGGCTGGCCGTAGTAGCCGCGGGACTCCGCCCCCGGGTAGACGCCCTCGCTGACGATCAGGCCGACGGACGCGCGCTGCGCGTACTGCTCCGCCATCAGCGCGTTCGGCACGCCCGCGTCGCCGGCGCGAAGTCGGGTCAGCGGCGCCATCACCACGCGGTTCGCCAGGTGCAGCGCACCGAGGTCGATCGGGTCGAACAGGTCCATCGGTTCCTCCGTCCGGCCGCATGACGCGGCCGGACGGGATCAACGCTCCGCGGCGTCCCGCATTCCGCCGTCCGTCAGCGGCGCTCGATCAGCTTCAGCGCGAGGACGGGGCAGAGCGCGACCGCGTCCACCGCGGCCTCCTCGTCGTCCGGGCCGATCGTCGCCTCGCCGCCCGGCAGCAGGGGGTAGCCCCAGTCGTCGCGACCGATCAGGTGCGGCAGCAGCTCCATGCAGAGGCCGCGGCCGTCGCACCGCGTGCGGTCCACGTGGAGCACGACCCGGCTCACCGCTGACCCCGCGCCGTGCAGCGCAGGGCGGCGTGCGCCGCGACGTCGTCCGCGAACGCGGCGAGGGCGCTCGCGGCGAGCGAGGCCGTGCCGTCGGGGTGGCTGCACGCCCCCGCTCCGGTCACGACGCCGCCGAGCCGGGCCGTCTCCTGCGCCCACCCGTCGTAGCCCGCGACGACCGCGTCGAACGCGGCGGCGAGGGCGGGCAGCCCGTGGACGCAGGGCCCGCACTGCCCCGCGGAGGCGTCGGCCAGGCGGTGCAGCACCTCCGCGGTCGCCTCGAGCCCGCACCGCCCGCGACCGAGCACGGTGATCGCCCCCGCGCCGGCACGCACCCGGCCGGGGCCGTCCGCGGCGGCGAGGCGGAGGTCGGCCTGCCCGGAGCGGATCCAGCGGCCGTGGTCGCCCCCGACCCGGACCGCCTCGATCGCGCCCGCGCCCGCGGCGGCGAGCACGTCCGCGAGCCGCGCGCCGCCCGGCGCCTCCAGCACCCCCGGGTGCGCGACGTCGCCGGTGACGGTGAGCAGCCGGGTGCCGGGGTCGTCGGGCGAGCCGAGGGCGCGGAAGCGGTCCGCGCCGATGCGCGCGACGACGGCGAGGTGGGCGAGCGTCTCGACGTTCTGCACGAGGGTCGGGCGGCGGCGCACCCCCGAGGTCGTGAGGCGCACGACGCGGTCCGTCGGCAGCGGGGCCCGGCGATCGACGGCTGCGGCGAGCGCGCTCGCCTCGCCGCTGACGTAGCCGGGCTCGACGACGTGCACCCGCAGCCGCCGCGCGTCGCGGCGGCGTCCGAGCGCGGTGCGCGCCTGGTCCGCGAGACCCGCCTTCACCGCGAGCACGGCGTGCCTGGCGCTGACCGCCCGCGAGGCCAGCAGCAGACCGTCGATCACGAGGTCCGGCGCCGTCCGCAGTAGCGCCGCGTCCTTGCCGCTGTCCGGCTCCCCCTCCGAGCCGTTCGCGATGACGGTGCCGTCCGGGCCCATCGCGGCGAGCTTGCGGGCGATCGGGAAGCCGGCGCCGCCGCGGCCGGTCAGCCCGGACCGGCCGACCTCGGTGAGGTCGAGGTGCTCGGGGCAGGGGCCGGCGTCGAGCCCGGACAGCAGGCCCTGGAACGCTGCCGCGGCGCTCATCGCAGCGCCGCCTGACGGGCGGAGCGGTGCTCGACGAAGCGGTCGCTGATCCGCCAGACCACCGCGGCGGCGACCGCGAGCCCGCAGAGGCCGCCCGTGATCAGGACCGCCTTCGCGTCGCTGCCGGAGCCGAGCGCGTGCAGCAGCGCCATCGGCCACAGCAGGTAGGCGGTCCAGTGCACGGCCTTGAAGGCGCGCACGCCGATGCGGTGCCGCAGCAGGGCCGTCACGGTCACGGCGACCGCGAGGTCGAGCGCGACGGTGCCGAGGCCGTACCAGAACGGGTTCGCTGCGGTCCGGAACGGGACGACGAGGTCGATCAGCGACAGCTTCGCGGAGGAGTCGAGCACCATCGTCAGCACGTGGACCGCGAGGAACACGACCGACAGCAGGGCGACGTTGCGGTGCAGCAGCGCGACGCCGAAGCGCGGCAGCAGCACGCGCCGGCCGCTGCGGGTCAGCACGCCGAGCAGCAGCGTCGCCGTCATCAGCACGAGCAGCACGACGCCGGAGGCGCGGCCGACGGCCCAGAGCGCTTCGGACATCAGGCGGCCTCCGCCCGGTCGTCGGGCCAGCCGCAGACCCGCAGCACGCCGCCTGCGGCATCGACGAGCCGGGCGGGGCGACCGTGCCGCTGCAGCAGGGCGAGGGCCCGCGCGCCGTCGACGATCGCCGCCGTGGTCAGCGTGTTCGCGGCCACGGCGGTCGGCGCCGCGACCGAGACGCTGCGCCACACGGGCGGCGCGGGGCGCCCGGTGCGCGGGTCGAGCACGTGGTGCATCGTCTCGCCGCCGCGGCGCCACGTGCGGCGCCGGGTGCTCGAGGTCGCGAGGCCCCAGCCGCTGCCGAGGGACACCTGGCAGGCGGGGTCGCCCGGCAGGTCCTGCACGGTGACCTGCCAGCCGCCGGCGGGCGCGGGCCCGCGGGTCGCGAGGTCGCCGCCGAGGTTCACGAGGACGCCGCAGCCGAGCGCGGCCGCGGCGACGTCGGCGACCGCGTCGGCCGTGCGCGCCTTGGCGGTGGCGCCCAGGTCCAGCTCGACGCCGTCGGGGACCGTCAGGCGCCCGTCCGCCAGCCGGATCCGCCGCCAGGCGGGCAGCCGGGTGGTCACGGCCTTGACGGGGCGACCGTCCTCGTCCTGCACGAGCCGGAGGTCGCGGTCGTAGCCGACCTCCCGCATGGCGCGGCCGAGCGTCGGGTCGACGAGGCCGCCGGTCGCCCTCGCGGCGTCGAGGGCGACCGCGACCAGGTACTCGAGCACGGGCGACACCGCGGCCCCGGCGGCGGCGCGGTCCCGCAGGCCGCTCAGCTCGGAGTCCGCGCGGAAGCGGTCGCAGGCGTCGCCGACGAGGCGGATGCGCTCCGCAGCGATCGCGCAGGCCTCGTCGAGCGCCGCGGGGTCCGTCACCAGCACCTCGGCGGTGGTGCTCCAGACCTGCCAGGCGCGTCCGGTGACGCTCACGAGCCGCTCGACTTCGTCATGCTGCCGCCCGATCCCGAGGAGAGGCCGCCGATGGAGGGGCTGCTCGCGCTCCGGCCGCTCGAGTCGTTCCCGTCGGAGGCGGTCCCGCTCGAGGACGAGTCCAGGCCGCTCGACGACGACGGCGCGCTCGAGGACGGGTCCGTCCCGCTCGACGTGCTCGGGGACGACGTGCTCGAGCTCGACGAGCTGGAGGACGAGGCGGAGTGCGCTGCGGTGATCGCCGTGAACGCCGCGATCGAGCCGCCCGTCGTGAACCCGATGCCGAGCACCGCGAGCACCGTCGTCCACGCGCGCACCGCGATCCTGCCCTTCGACCTGATGTCCATGTGCGACCTCCCGGATCGAGATTCCGGGAGCGGGTCCGGCGGCGGCTCTACGCCGTCAGTGCGCCTCCTATGAAGCGGCGCCCGCACATGGGGTTCCTCGAATGCGGCACCGCACGTCGCGTCGCAGCACGTCGGCGCGATACTGCGGCGTGCCCTCAGCCGAGCCGCCTCCGCCGCACGAGGCGGAGCTGGACGCGCTGCGACGGCGCCTGTACCGGCCGGACGCCTCGGACGCCGACCGCGCCCGCTACGACGCGCTGCGGTCGAGGCTCGAGACGCGTCCCTCCACGACCGCGGAGGCGCCGGCTCCGCGACCGCGGCCGTCGCGGCGCGTGCTCCTGGGGAGCGCGCTCGTCGGCGCGCTGCTCGTCGTCGCCGCAGTGCTGTCCGCGACGACCGCGCCCGAGCCCGCGCCCACCGACTCCCGTTTGCCGAGCAGCGTCGTCACGCCGCCGGCACCGGACCCCGCGCAGGCGACGCCCGTCGCGGTGCAGGTCGCCGGGGAGGGCGGCGCGGTCACCGGGCAGCGGTTCCACGGCGTCGGGCCGGCGGTGGTCCCCCTGATCACCGGCGAGGCGCCGCTGACGGGCGGTCGCCTGGTCGTCGTGCTCACGGCCGACTCCGCCTCGCCGCTCGGCTGGACGGCCCTGGACCCGCGGTCGATCGGCAGCGGCCCGTCGACCCCGCGGGTCGTCGCGAGCAGCCCGAGCCGGCCGCGCAGCGGGATCGGGACGCCCGAGACCGCGACCTACGACGGCGCCCCGCCCCCGCAGATCGCGATCGACGCCCGCGACCGCACCGCGTGGGAGCTGACCGTCCTGCTGCTGCGGCCCGCGACCTGACCGCACGGTGCAGCCCGCTCGGGCACCCGCCATACTGCGGCCGTGCCCGAGTCCCGCCTGATGCTGCTCGACACCGCCGCGCTGTACTTCCGCGCGTTCCACGGGCTGCCCGAGACGATCACCGCGCCCGACGGCACCCCGGTGAACGCGGTGCGCGGCCTGCTCGACATCGTCGCGCGCCTGGTCGACGAGTACGCCCCGACCGACCTCGTCGCCTGCTGGGACGACGCATGGCGCCCGTCCTGGCGCGTCGCGCTGCTGCCGTCGTACAAGGCGCAGCGCCTCGACGACGAGGAGGCCGGGACCGAGACGGTGCCGGAGGCGCTGACCGCGCAGATCCCCGTGATCCGGGAGGCGCTCGACGCCCTCGGGGTCCCCGTCGTCGGCGCCGACGACCACGAGGCGGACGACGTGATCGGCACCCTCGCCGCTCGGGCGTCGACGCCGGTCGACGTCGTCACGAGCGACCGCGACCTGTTGCAGGTGGTCGACGACGCGCGGGGTGTCCGCGTGATCTCGACCGCGAAGGGCATGCGCGCCCTCGAGGTCGTGACCGACGAGGTGCTGCAGCAGCGGTACGGGGTGACCGCGGCGCAGTACGCCGACTTCGCGACGCTGCGGGGCGACCCCTCCGACGGCCTGCCCGGCGTCGCCGGCATCGGCGCGAAGACCGCCGCGTCCCTGCTGCAGCGCCTCGGCGACCTCGCCGGCGTGCTCGACGCCGCGCACCGCGGCGGCAGCGGACTCTCGGCCGGCCAGGCGCAGCGGCTGCGCGACGGCGCCGACTACGTGCGCCGGGCGCTCCCCGTCGTCGAGGTCGTCCGCGACCTCGACCTGCCCGCGGTCGACACCGCGATCCGGCTCACCGACGAGCGCCGCGCGGCCGCGGAGGACCTCGCGGCGCGCCTCGACCTCGGCCGCTCCATGGCTCGGGCGCTCGAGGCGCTCGCGTGACGCGGGTCGCCGCCGTCCAGCTGGCGCCGGTGCTCGGCGACCTGCCCGGCAACCTCGAGCGCGCCGCCGACGCGGTCGCGTCAGCCGCCCGCGACGGCGCCCGGCTCGTCGTGCTGCCGGAGCTCGCGACCTCCGGCTACGTCTTCGCCTCCGTCGAGGAGGCCCGCGACCTCGCCCTGCCGGCGGACGACCCGCGACTCGCGGCCCTCGCCCGCGCGGCCGGCGAGGCGGTGGTCGTCGTCGGCTTCGCCGAGGCGGCCGCCGACGGGCGGCTGCACAACAGCGCCGCTCTGCTCGACGCCTCGGGCGTCCGCGCCGTCTACCGGAAGGCGCACCTGTGGGACCGGGAGAAGCTGGTCTTCGCGCCCGGCGACGCCCGGCCTCCGGTCGTCGAGACGCCGGTCGGCCGGGTCGGGGTGATGGTCTGCTTCGACCTCGAGTTCCCGGAGTGGCCCCGGCTGGCCGCCCTCGCCGGCGCGGACGTGCTGGCGGTGCCGACGAACTGGCCGCGGGCCGCGGCGCACGCCGAGGGGCAGGCGTCGGAAGTCGTGATCGCGGCCGCGACCGCCCGCCTGAACCGCATGGCGGTCGTCTGCGCCGACCGCACCGGCGCCGAGCGCGGCGTCGACTGGACCGAGGGCACGCTGATCGTCGACGCCGACGGCCGGCTGCAGGGTCGTGTCGGCCCCGGGGCCGGGACGGCGTGGGCGGACCTCGACCTCGCCGCGTCGCGCGACAAGCGGCAGACGGCGCTCTCCGACCTGCTCGGCGACCGGCGGCCGGAGCTGTACGGGCCCCTCGCAGGGCGCTGAGCGCCGGTCCCCTACAGTCCTCCGGGGCCTCGCGGCCCCGCCATGACCGCACGACCCGATGGAGGCTCGCGTGCCCACGACCGTCCCCGCCCTGCTCACCGATGCGCCCGGCGCCGCGTTCCACCGCGGCACCGTCGAGCGCCGCGACCTCGGCCCGCGCGACGTCGCGATCGACATCGCCTTCGCCGGCATCTGCCACTCCGACATCCACCAGGTGCGCGAGGAGTGGGGCGGCGCGATCTTCCCGATGGTTCCGGGCCACGAGATCGCCGGCACGGTGACCGCGGTCGGCGCCGACGTGGAGGGCTACGCGGTCGGCGACCGCGTCGGCGTCGGCTGCTTCGTCGACTCCTGCCGCGAGTGCGAGTACTGCCTGGCGGGCGAGGAGCAGTTCTGCCTCAAGGGCAACGTCGGCACCTACAACGCCCGCGGCTACGACGGCGAGGTCACCTACGGCGGCTACAGCACGTCTGTCGTGGTCGACGAGCGCTATGTCCTCCGCATCCCGGACGGCATCGAGCTGGACGTCGCCGCTCCCCTGCTCTGCGCCGGCATCACCACCTACAGCCCGCTGAAGCACTGGGGCGTCGGTCCGGGCTCCAAGGTCGCCGTCGTCGGCCTCGGCGGGCTCGGGCACATGGCCGTCCAGCTCGCGAAGGCCATGGGGGCGGAGGTCACCGTCATCTCCCGCTCGCGCGGCAAGGAGGAGGACGGCCGCCGCCTCGGCGCCGACTCCTGGGTCGCGACGAACGAGGAGGGCGCGCTGAAGGCCTTGCGCAACACCTTCGACCTGATCGTGAACACCGTCTCGGCGGACGTCGACGTCGACGCGCTCGCCCGCACGCTCCGCGTCGGCGGCAGCCTGGTCTACGTCGGCGCGCCGAGCGAGCGGCAGTCCTTCGCCGTGTTCTCGCTTATCGGCGGGCGCCGCAGCGTCGCCGGCTCGAACATCGGCGGCATCGCCGAGACGCAGGAGATGCTCGACTTCTGCGGCGTGCACGGCATCGGTGCCGAGGTGGAGCGGATCGGGGCCGACGAGGTCACGGACGCCTACGACCGCGTCGTCGACGGCGAGGTGCACTACCGCTTCGTCATCGACACGGCGACCATCCCCGCCTGACGAGCCCGTCAGCAGGAACAGCGAGCCCGTCAGCAGGAACGACGAGTCCGTCAGCAGGAACAGCGACCTCCAGCAGGATCAGGAGGGCCGCCTGTTCCTGCTGAAGCGCTCCGTTCCTGCTGACGGACTCGGCCCGCCGTGCGGGGGTCGTTCAGCCCCGGCGCGCGGCGTCGAGCGCGGCGTGCAGCCGGGCGCGCTCCGCGTCGTCGACGAAGGCGGCGTCGAAGGAGTTGCGGGCGAGCGCCACCAGCTGCTCCTCGGTCGCGCCCGCCCGTCGCAGCGCCGCATGGTTCTCGTCGACCCCGCCGCCGAAGTACGCCGGGTCGTCGCTCGACACCGTGACGCGCACGCCCTGCTCGAGCATCGCGAACACGGGGTGCGCCGCCATGTCCGGCACCGCCCGCAGCGCGACGTTCGACAGCGGGCAGACCGTGAGCGCGACCTGCTCGTCGGCGATGCGGGCGACGAGGTCCGGGTCCTCCATCGCGCGCAGGCCGTGGTCGACGCGCTCCACGTGCAGCGCGTCGAGCGCCTCGCGGACGTAGTCGGGGCCTCCCTCCTCCCCCGCGTGCGCGACGAGCCGCAGGCCCTCGCTCGCCGCCCGGGCGTAGATGTCGGCGAAGAGCGCGGGCGGCCAGCCGACCTCCGCCGAGTCGAGCCCGACGCCGATGAAGCGGTCGCGGAACGGAGGGACCGCGTCGAGCGTCGCCTGCGCGGCGTCCGCGCCGAGGTCGCGGGTGAAGCACACGATGAGGTCGCAGGAGAGGCCGTCGGCGCGGGCCGCGGCGAACGCGGCGCCGAAGCCGTCCATGACGGCCTCGATCGGCACGCCGCGCTGCAGGTGCACCATCGGGTCGATAAACGACTCGGCGCGGACGACCCCGGCGGCGCGCGCCTGCGCGAGGTAGTGCTCCGCCAGCTCGAAGAAGTCCTGCTCGGTCCGCATGACGGCGAGGTCCGAGTCCCGCAGGTCGAGGAACTGCTGCAGGTCCGCGTAGACGTAGCGGCCGGGGTCGAGGTCGGGCACGGCGATCCCGTTGCGCCGGGCGAAGCGCGCGAGCAGCTCGGGGTCGAGGGCGCCCTCGACGTGCAGGTGCAGCTCGGCGGTCGGGATCACGTCCATGCACCGATCCTGCCCGCACGGCATACCGTCGTGCCGTGCGGCGGGACCGGGGAGCGGGGAGCGAGGACCGCGCGCCCGTGCCGCCTCCGGCCGAGGTCGACGACCTGCGCCGCCGCCTCTACCGGCCCGGGGCGGGCGAGGAGGACGTGCGGCGGTACGTCGCCGCCCGGCCCGATCCGACCGAGGATCCCGAGCCCGCCGACGAGGTCGCCGCGCCCCGCCGTCCCTGGTCCCGGCGCGGCACCGCGGCAGCGCTCGTCGCCGTCGGCGCAGGCCTGCTCGCCGTCGCGGCCGCGCTCGTGGCGCCTCCCGGCGGGGCCGCGCCCGCGCCGTCGGCGAGCGCCCCGCCGAGGCCGCTGCTGGTCGACGTCGGCGAGGGCCGCGCGATCGACGTCGCGCGGGGCAGCGAGTCCCCGCCCGCGGTCGTGTTCACCGAGCTGCAGGGCACCCCGGTGCTCGGCCGCCGCGTCGAGGGGCGCGGCACCGCCGTCGTCGCGCTCGGCGCCTCCGAGGACGCGACCGGCGGTCGCGCGGTCGTCGCGGTCGCGACGGACGTCGGGGCGCGGGTGACCTGGCGGGCGCTCCTCGACGTCGAGCGGCCGGACTGGACCTCGTCGGTGACCGTCCTCGCGCGCGGACGCGCCGCGAGCCCGGGCGACGACGTGCGCCCCACCGCCTTCACCTGGGAGGACCGCTCCCCGACCCGCATCGCCGTCGTCGCGCCGGTCGGCGTGCGGTGGGCGCTCGTGTACGCCGCGACCGTCGGCCCGGAGCCGACGCTGCGCTGAGGGTTCCGCCGCCCCAGAGGACGGAGGCTGAGGGCTTTCCGCACGACGGCCGACGCATCCACCCGCCGTTCACCTGCGCGGATGAGGCTGGCGGGCGTGTCCACCGCAGAGCCGATGATGCCCCACCCCGACGAGCCCGACACCGCCCTCGACCCGCGCCGCGACGCGCCGGTGCCGGAGGAGCACGACGAGCCGGCGGAGGCGAACGAGACGCTGACCAGCGCCGGCGAGGCGCACGCGGGCGAGGACCCGCTGCCGGCCTTCGAGGAGGAGCAGGGCTGAACCGCGCGGGCGCCAGCCCCGCAGCGTCCGACGGTTCGGGGAGGATGGCCTCCCGACCTTCGAGGAGCGCCATGACGGACGCCGGTGACCGGCAGGACGAGCCCGAGCAGCGTCCGACGACGCGCCGCAATCCGCTGCAGACCGCGTCCGACGCGGTCGTCAGCCCCTCCCTCGCCCGCACCAACCCCGCCGCCTCGGTCGCCGTCGCCGTCGGACTGATCGGGCTGTTCTTCCCCTCGTTCGGCGTGCTGCCCGGGCTCGGGGTCGTCGTCGCGGTGATCGGGATCGTGCGGAGCCGGCGGCTGGCGCGCGAGGGCGCGGAGGCGACGGGGCTCGGCCGGGCGGGGGTCGGCCTCGCACTCGCCGCCGCCGGGCTGCTGCGGCTGGTCCCCGCCGTCGCGCAGCTGACCGGCTGACCCGCGGCCGGTCGCACTCAGGGCAGCAGACGCCGCTTCGCCTCGCCGAGCGCCGCCTGGAACCCGTCGGCCTCGCCGTCCAGCAGCAGCCGCGTCGCGAGCGCGTGCGTCCGCGCCGCGAACGCGCCGCTGCCGGCCGATCGCTCGAGCACGGCCCGCGCCGGCTCGCCGAGCGCGACGAGGGCGCGCGACAGGCTCTGCCGGCTGTCGCGGTCCCGCAGTCCGAGCTCGGTCGCCAGGTCGTCCGCGAGCGCGGCCTCCTCCCCCTCGGGCACGAGCGTGACGGCGGCGCGCCAGGCGGCGCGGGCGACCGCGTCCTCCTCGTCGTGCAGCAGCGCGCCCGTCAGCGCCGGCCAGGCGCGGGCGTCGCCGATCTTCGACAGGGTGTGCAGCGCCTGGCTGCGCGCCTGCGGGAACGGGGAGGCGAGCTCCTCCACCAGCCGCGGCACGACGTCGTCCGCGCGCTGGCGCAGCAGTGCCCAGGTCAGCATGTCGCGCACGAAGAAGTCGGGCTCGATCCCGCAGCGCTCCACGAGCACGTCGATCGCGGCCGGGTCGCGGGTGGCGCCCGCGTCCATCGCCGCCGACAGCCGAGCGGAGCTGGACGCCGCGCGCAGCCGCTCCCCCAGCGGCGGCGTCACGACCGGCTTCCCTCGCGCATCGCTCCACGCTACGTCGCGCGGCGCCGACCACCGGCCGAGGTCGCACACATCCCTTCGGCCTACCGTTCGACGCATGCAGTACCGCGCACTCGGCCGCACCGGCCTGACCGTCTCGGACATCGGCTACGGCGCCTGGGGCATCGGCGGCGGCGCGTGGGTGGGCGCCGAGGACGACGAGTCGATCCGCGCGTTGGAGCGCTTCATCGAGCTCGGCGGCACGTTCATCGACACCGCCCGCGGGTACGGCCGCAGCGAGGAGCTCGTCGGCCGCGTGCTGCGTCGGCACGAGGGCGAGGGCCTGTTCGTCGCCACGAAGGTGCCGCCGAAGAACATGCAGTGGCCCGCGGCCGACGACACCGCGGTCGAGGACGCGTTCCCCGGCGTCCACATCCGCTTCAGCCTCGAGACGAGCCTCGCCGCGAGCGGGCTCGACGCGTTCGACGTGCTGCAGTTCCACGTCTGGAACGACCGCTGGCTCGGGCGGGGCGACTGGCTGGAGACCGTGCAGGCGCTGAAGCAGGAGGGCAAGATCCGGCACTTCGGCGTCTCGATCAACGACCACCAGCCCGGCAACGGCGTCGAGCTGGTGCGGAGCGGCCAGGTCGACACGGTGCAGGTGATCCACAACGTGTTCCACCAGGAGCCCGAGGAGGCGCTGCTGCCCGCGTGCGAGGAGCACGGGGTCGGCGTGATCGTCCGCGTCGCGCTGGACGAGGGCGGCCTGACCGGCCGCATCACGCCGGAGACCGAGTTCGCCGAGGGCGACTTCCGCGCCGGGTACTTCGGCGGCGACCGCAAGCAGCAGCTGCAGCAGCACGTGGACGCGCTCGTGCAGGACCTCGGCGTCGAGACCGACGAGCTGCCCGACCTCGCGCTGCGCTACGTGCTCGCGCAGCCGGCGGTGTCGACCGTGATCGCGGGCATGCGCTCCGTGCGCAACGTGGAGCGCAACGCCGCGACGAGCGACCGCGGCCCGCTCACGGCGGAGCAGTCGGCCGCCCTGAAGCGCGCCCGCTGGGAGCGCAACTGGTACACCCCGGCCGAGTAGCCGCCCCGGCGCACTCCGTCGGTCGAGCCGCTCCCCGCTGATCGGGCCGCTCCCCGCTGATCGGGCCTGTCGAGATCGCCCGCCGTGCGCGGCGACCGGCCATGATGGTCCGCGACCAACGAGCACAGACCGGCACGAGGAGGCGCCGTGATCGAGGCGCTGACCGGCACCGGCCTCGCCGCAGCCGCGGGGCTGAACGCCTACATCCCGATGCTGGCGCTGGGCCTGCTCTCCCGCTTCACGGGCGCGGTGTCGCTGCCCGCGGGCTGGACGTGGCTCGAGAACCCGTGGGTGCTCGGCATCCTCGGCGTCCTGCTGGTGATCGAGTTCGTCGCCGACAAGGTGCCGGCGGTCGACCACGTGAACGACATCGTGCAGACCGTCGTGCGCCCGGCGGCGGGCGGCATCGTCTTCGGGTCGGGGACCGCGACGGAGACGCCCGCGATCAGCGACCCCGGCGGCTTCCTCGCCTCCGGCGGCTGGGTGCCGGTCGCGCTCGGCGTCGTGCTGGCGCTGACCGTGCACCTCGGCAAGGCGGGCACGCGGGCCGTCGCGAACACGGCGACGGTCGGCGTCGCGGCGCCGGTGCTCAGCACCGCGGAGGACGTGTCCTCGATCGCGCTCGTCGCCGCGGCGATCCTGCTGCCGGCGCTGGTCGCGGTGCTCGTGGTCGCGCTGGCCGTGGGCCTCGTCCTGCTCGCGCGGACCGCGGTCCGGCGTCGGTCGAAGCGGCGGGAGCGCGACCCGCTGCGCTCCGCGGCCGACTGACCGGCGCTCCGCCGAAGCGCACGGGCGGCATCCGACACCCCGGGCGCCCGAGCACGCCCGTGCGGTCGGAACCCGCCCGGATCGTCGGGCATCGGAGTGCCGGAGCTCCAGGCGCGGGAATCCGGGCGCGATCGGCGCATCCGGGCGCATTCGAACGTCCGATCCCGCCCGGATCCGCCGATCCCGCCCGCCTCCGCCGGAGCTGCTGCTCGCGAGGGCGGAGCCGGAACGACAGCGGGGCCGGGCGCTTCGCGCCCGGCCCCGCCTCAGATCGAACTCAGAGGGCGCGGATGTTCGCGGCCTGCGGGCCGCGGTTGCCCTGCTCGACGTCGAACTCGACGCGCTGGTTCTCCTCGAGCGAGCGGTAGCCGTTGCCCGAGATCGCCGAGAAGTGGGCGAACACGTCGTTGCCGCCCTCGTCGGGAGCGATGAAGCCGAAGCCCTTCTCGCTGTTGAACCACTTCACGATGCCGGTAGCCATAGGGATCTCATTCCTGTCGAACTCGCACGGCGCGGGATTCCGCACCGCCACATCACGCTGAACACACGCGTTCGAGACCGACCGGATCATCCGGGAGTACTAGAGCCACCTGCAACACAACAACCAATGCCCCTCCAGCGTAGAGGGCGGACGGGTCGGAGCGCACCCCCGCCAGCCTTCTCGTTCCTTCCGTGTCCGCTCGTAGGCTCTCGCAGGGATGGACGGGCTGCGGAGGACGAGGTGAGCGCGCCCGGGAGCCTGATCGGCGGCCGCTACCGCCTCCAGCGCCTCATCGCCGCCGGCGGGATGGGTCTCGTCTGGCAGGCCGACGACGAGGTGCTGCGGCGCACGGTCGCGGTGAAGCAGCTGCGGATCCCGGTCGGCGCGGCCCCGGAGGCCGCCGAGCTGGCGGAGCAGCGCGCGCTGCGGGAGGCGCGGATCACCGCGCGGCTGCACCACCCGAACGCGGTGCCCGTGTTCGACGTCGTGGAGCACGACGGCGCGCCCCACATCGTCATGCAGTACGTGCCGTCGGAGCCGCTGTCGGCGGTGCTCCGCCGCGAGGGGGCGCTGCCGGTCGCCGAGGTGGCGCGGATCGGCGCGGAGGTCGCCGCCGCGCTCCAGGCCGCGCACGGGCTCGGCATCGTGCACCGGGACGTGAAGCCGGCGAACATCCTGATCGCCCAGCCGGGCGGCGTGGCGATGCTGACCGACTTCGGCATCTCGCACGCGGCGGACGACGGCGCGATCACGGCGACGGGGCTGCTGTCCGGCACCCCCGCGTACCTGGCGCCGGAGGTGGCGCTCGGCGAGGACTCGACGACCGCCTCCGACGTCTACTCGCTCGGCTCGACGCTGTACGCGGCCGTGGAGGGCCGCCCGCCGTTCGGGCAGGACGCGAACGCGGTCGCCCTGCTGCACCGGGTCGCCGCCGGGGCGTTCCCGGCGCCGGAGCGCAGCGGGCCGCTCGGGCCGCTGCTCATGCGGCTGATGGACCCGGACCCCGCGGAGCGCCCGTCGATGGCGGAGGCCGCTCGTGTGCTCGGAGAGGTGACCGCCGCGATCGCCCGGCGCGACGTCGCGCCCGCTGCGGCAGCGGGCGACGAGACGATCGCGGACGGCTGGACCCCGACCCTCCTCGTGCCCGTCGCGACGCGGGATGAGGAGGAGGACGAGGCGGCTGCCACCGTCCTCGTCGCAGCACCCGCCGAGGCGCCCGTCCCCGAGCGACGTCGGAGGCGGCTGCTGCCGTGGCTCGTCGGTGCCGCGGCGGTGCTGGTGATCGCGCTGGTCGGCTTCGGCCTGCTCCGGGGCGCACCGCCGGCACCGGCCGCTCCCCCGCCCACGACGCCCGTGAGCGCCGCGCCCTCGACGCCGAGCGCGACCCCGTCCGCGACGCCCTCCCTTACCCCGACCCCGACCCCGACGACTCCGTCGACCCCGTCGACTGCGCCTTCGACCTCCGGGCAGCAGGCGCCCGGGCCGGCGAACGGCGGCAAGCCTGGGAAGGGGAAGGGCAAGGACAAGCCGGGCAAGGGGAACGGGAAGGGCAAGGGCAAGGGCAACGGGAAGGGCTAGGAGCGAGCCGCACGGGCGAGACTGTCCGCGATGCCGACGCGCCTGATCCTCCTGCTGCGGCGCGTGCTCTCCTTCGCGGCGGGCTCCTCCGCGGGGCTCGTGATCGACCTCGGCGGGTTCCTCGCGCTGCACGCGGCAGGCGTCGTGCCGTGGCTCGCGAATGCGATCAGCTCGTCCGCGGCCGTCACCGCGGTCTACCTGCTCGTGACCCGCTACGCCTTCGGGGCGAACCGCCGCATCCGCACCTATGTCGCCTTCGTCGCCTGGTACGCCTCGGTGATCGTCGCGCTGTCCGCGGTGATCCAGCTGCTCACGACCGCGACCGGGGTCGACCCGTTCGTCTGGAAGCTGCTGTCGATCCCGGTCACCTTCACGGCGAACTTCCTCTTCAGCCAGCTGCTGTTCCGCGGGCGGCCGTCCAGGGCCTCGATCGGTCCGCGCCCATAGGATCGGCGCGATCGGCCGGTGGTGCTCGGAGGTGTCGCGATGAGTGCCCCCCAGGATCTGATCGCGGGCCGGTACCGGCTGCAGCGGCGGATCGCGGCCGGCGGCATGGGCGTCGTGTGGGAGGCGCGCGACGAGCTGCTGCAGCGCGCGGTCGCCGTCAAGCAGCTGCGGGCCTTCCAGTGGATCTCCGACGAGGAGGCCGCGCTCGCGAAGCAGCGGGCGATGCGCGAGGCGCGGATCACCGCGAGGCTGCACCACCAGCACGCCGTCCCGGTCTTCGACTCCGTCGAGTACGACGGCGAACCATGCCTGGTCATGCAGTACGTGCCGTCGGAGCCGCTGTCGGCGCTGATCCGGCGCAGCGGCGCACGCCCCGCCGCCGAGGTCGCCCGGATCGGCGCGGAGGTGGGAGCCGCCCTGGCGGCGGCGCACGCGCTCGGCATCGTGCACCGGGACGTGAAGCCCGGCAACATCCTGATCGCGGACGTCGACGGCGCCGCGATGCTGAGCGACTTCGGGATCTCGCACGCCCTCGGCGACGCCACGCTCACCGCGACCGGCTTCGCCCACGGGACCCCGGCGTACCTGGCGCCGGAGGTGGCGCGGGGCGATGAGTCGACCTTCGCCTCCGACGTCTTCTCCCTCGGCTCGACGCTCTATGCGGCCTCGGAGGGGCGACCGCCGTTCGGCGAGGAGCCGAACTCGATCGCGGTCCTCCACCGCGTCGCGGTCGGCGGGTTCCAGGCGCCGAGGGACAGCGGCGCGCTCGGCCCCCTGCTCATGCAGATGATGGCCTCGGATCCCGAGGCGCGACCCGTGATGCGGGAGGTGGCGCGGCGGCTCGCCGCCCTGCAGCAGCAGCTCGGCGACCAGCTCGCACCGACCATCCCCCTCGTGTCCGACGACGAGGTGCCGGACGACGACCCGGACCAGTCGACCGCCCGTCTCGACGACGATGCGCCGACGCTCGCGGCCGCTGCCACCGCCGCCGTCGCGATGACGCCTGCCGCTTCCACGGCGACGCGGACGACCACGGCCCCGGTCGAGCCGGCGACGGCATCGACAGAGTCGGACGATTCCACGACGGAGCCGGCGGCGACCCCTCCCGAGGCTCCTCCGCCCCCGGCCGAAGGCGCGGGTGCGGGCGGGAGCGGGGCGCCGAGACGCTCGAGGCGCCGCGCCGTGCTGATCGCCGTGATCGCCGCCGCGGTGGTGCTCCTGGCGCTGCTCGCCCTCGTGCCGCTGCTCCTCGCGCGGCCGGAGGCGGCGCCGGTCGCGACCGGCTCCCCCGCCACCGCGCCGACCTCCTCGGCGCCGTCGTCGTCCGCGTCTCCCTCGGCCAGTCCGACGCCCACGCCGACCCCGACTCCGACCCCTACGCCGACGGCGACGCCGAGCGCGACGGCCACCGCCTCGACCCCGGCCGCCCCTTCTGCCGCCAGCCCGCGGCCGGCCGCGAGCAGCGGTGCCGGCTCCGGGTCCTCGACGTCGCCGGTCGCGGCGATCCAGCGGTACTACACGCTCGTCCCCGGGAACACGGACGCCGCATGGCCGCTGATGACCGCGGACTACCAGACGAACCACGCGGGCGGTCGCGCCGCATACGACTCGTTCTGGGCGCAGGTCCGCTCGGTGAGGGCGTCGAACGTCCGCGAGATCGGGCCGAACCAGGTCGAGGCGACGCTCACCTACACGCGCAGCAGCGGCGTCGCCGTCGAGGACACCACCTTCCGGCTGGTCCGGGAGGGCGGCGTCCTGAAGATCGCCGACTCCGCCGTTCGCTGACCGCCGCATCCCCGATCAGTGCGAGACCGGGCGTGCCCGCAGCCGGGCGCCGCAGGATGAGCCCGTGACCGACGAGCCCCGCTTCTTCACCGTGGCCGACTTCGAGACGGAGTCGGGGGTCGTGCTGCCCGAGGCGCGCCTCGCCTATCGCGTGTTCGGCTCCCCGGACGCACCCCGCGGCGCGGTCCTCGTTCCCTCGCACTTCATGGCGGGCTCCGCGGACAACGAGTTCCTCATCGGCGAGGGGCTCGCCCTCGACCCGGCCGAGTGGTTCGTCGTCGCGACCGACCTGCTCGGCAACGGCGTCTCGTCCTCCCCCAGCAACACGCCCGCGCCGTTCGTCGGCCCGCGCTTCCCCGTCACGACGATCCGCGACACGATCGCGCTGATCCGGCGGCTGCTGACCGAGGAGCTCGGCGTCGACCACCTCGCCGCGGTCGTCGGCTTCTCGATGGGCGCGGAGCAGGCGTTCCAGCTGGCCGTCAGCGCGCCCGGCTTCGTCGACCGCGTCGTCGCGCTGGCCGGCACCGCCCGCTGCTGGCCGCACGGCGTCGCCCGGCTGGAGGGCCAGCTCGCCGCCCTCTTCGCCGACCCCGCGTTCGCCGGCGGCGAGTACGAGGAGCAGCCCGTCGCCGGCATCCGCGCGTTCGGCACGGTCTGGGCCGCCTGGCTGTACTCGCAGCAGTGGTGGCGGGACGAGCTGTGGCGGGAGGCCGACCCCGACGCGACCTTCGAGTCGACGATGGCCGGCTTCCGCGACGACTTCCTGCCCGGCGCCGACGCGAACGACGTCGTGCTGCACTGCCGCACCTGGCAGCAGCACGATGTCGGGACGACGCCCGGCTTCGACGGGAACACGCTCGCCGCGCTCACCTCGATCGAGGTGCCGGTGCTCGTCATGCCCGGCGAGACCGATCTCTACTTCCCGGTCGACGACGCCCGGTACGAGGCGGAGCAGATCCCGCACGCGGTGTTCCTGCCGATCCCGTCGCTCTGGGGCCACCCGGCCGGCGCCGGCGCGAGCCCCGCCGACCTCGACTTCGTGAACCGCGCCGTCCGGCGATTCCTCGCGGACGAGCCGATCCCGGAGGCGGAGGACGTGAAGCCGCGCAGCTGACCCGCGCCCTTGTCCCCGCCGTCGGGCGGGTGCAGCCTGGACGGAGGGATGGAGGTCCGGATGCGCAGGTACGTCGTCTCGGTGTGCGTCTCGATCGACGGCTTCCAGGAGGGCGTCGACGGCGACCTCTCGGTGATGCCCTTCGACGACGGGTTCAGCCGGCACAACGTCGAGCTGCTGCGCCGCGCCTCGACCGTCGTGCACGGCGGCCGCGGGTTCGACGGCGGCGCCTACTGGGCGGCCGTGCTGCAGGACGACGCGCAGCCGCCGATCGAGCACGAGATCGCCCGGCTGAACGAGGGGCTCGAGCACGTCGTCGTCTCCGACTCGGTGGAGGTCGACCCGAGCTGGCCGTGGGCAGATGCGACTCGGGTCGTACCGCGGGCGGAGGCGATCGAGGCGGTGCGGCGGATGAAGGGCGGCGACGGCGGCGACCTCGTCACCTACGGCAGCGCCACGACGTGGAGCCCGCTGCTCGAGGCCGGGCTCGTCGACGAGCTGCACGTGCTCGTCGGTCCCGCCGTCCTCGGCGGGGGCGGCCCGGCCTATCGCGGTGACCGGGTGCCGCTCCGCCTCCTCGACGCGACGGCGCTCCCCGACTCGCAGCTCGTGCGCCTGCGCTACGACGCGCGAGGGCGCTGAGCGCCGGCGCGTTCTCCGGCTCGAACGAATCCCGGCCCGCACACCGGATCCGTTCATGCGAACGAAACAGTTGTATACAACGGGCGTAACAGCGCGGTGATTGTCTGCAGTGGTCCGGTTCCGACCTCGTCCACGGAGTCCTCGTGCCCAGCAGCCCGCGCCGCCTCGCCCTCCCCCTCCTCGCCGCCGTCCTCGCCCTCGGCATCGCCGGCTGCGCGCCGGTGCAGAAGTCCACGTCGTCTCCCGCGGCGTCCGGCGCCGCGAAGCTGAGCGCGCCGATCGGCGACCGCACCGTGCAGGAGGGCGGCGACCTCGTGATGGCGCTGTCCGCCGAGCCGGACAAGCTGGACCCGACCACGTCGTCCTCGCTCTACATGCGCTACGTCGCCGAGACGATGTGCCAGAAGCTGTACGACATCGACGGCTCGGGGAAGCTCGTGCCGATGCTCGCGACGGCGCTGCCGACGACGTCGTCCGACGGGAAGACGGTCACGATCCCGCTGCGCTCCGGCGTGAAGTTCGCCGACGGCACGGCCTTCGACGCCGCGGCCGTCGTCACGACGCTGCAGCGCAATCTGACGAAGTCCGACTCGGCGCGCAGGAGCGAGCTGGGCCCGCTGACGAAGGTCGCCGCGGACGGGACGGGGTCGGTGCAGCTGACCTTCAGCGCGCCCTTCGCGCCGATCACCGCGGCGCTGGCCGACCGCGCGGGGATGATCATGTCGCCGAAGGCGCTGCAGGAGGAGGGTGACGACTTCGGGGACCACCCGGTCTGCGTCGGGCCGTACAAGTTCGTGAACCGCGTGCCGCAGACCTCGATCACGGTCGAGCGCGACCCGAACTACTACGCGCCGAAGACGGCGCACTTCGACCGGATCACCTACCGCATCATCACCGACGCGAGCATCCGGGCCGCGAACCTCCGCTCGGGCGACGTCCAGGTGGCGGACACGATCTCGAACCAGGACGTCGACGCCCTCAAGAAGGACTCGTCGCTCACCATGCTCCAGGTCGCCTCGCTCGGCTACCAGGGCATCACGGTCAACCTCGCGAACAAGAACGGCGTGGGCACGAAGCCCGAGCCGCTCGGCACCGACATCGCGAGCAAGCCGGAGGTGCGGCAGGCGCTGTCGATGTCGATCGACCGGAAGCAACTGGTCCGCACCGTCTTCAACGGCTACGCGGACGCGGCCTGCTCCCCCATCGGTGCGGCCAGCGTGTACGCCACCGCGGCGAGCAACGCCTGCCCGGCCTACGACCCGGCGAAGGCGAAGCAGCTGCTGAAGGACGCCGGGGTGACCGCGCCCGTCTCGTTCGAGATGGAGGTCGTGAACAGCCCCGACAGCATCCGCCTCGCGCAGGCACTGCAGGCGATGGTGAAGGACGGCGGGTTCGACGTGCAGATCAAGCCGGTCGAGTACACGACCCTGCTCGACGACCAGACGAAGGGGAAGTACGAGACGGTGCAGCTCGGCTGGTCCGGCCGCGTCGACCCGAACGGCAACACCTTCAACTTCCTGACGACCGGCGCTGGCCTCAACTACGCCGGCTACAGCAGCAGCGAGATGGACGACCTGCTGACGCAGGCCGCGTCCGCGGGCTCCACCGCCGAGCGCGCGGGGCTCTACGGGAAGATGACGGCGCTGCTGCAGCAGGACGACCCGATCATCTACCTGTACCGGCCGCTGAACCTCACCGCGGTCAGCGACGCGATCGGCGGGGTGTCCACCTACGCGGACGGCGTGGTGCGGCTCAGCACCGCGGCGTTCGTGAAGTAGGACACGGGTCCCGGAGCGCGTCGTGACCCGCTACCTGCTCACCCGGCTCTGGCAGTCGGCCCTCACCCTGGTGCTCGCGTCGCTGGTCGTGTTCATCGGGGTCCGGGCCCTGCCGGGCGACCCCGCGCTGGCGCTCGCCGGCGAGGAGGCGACGCCCGCCAGGCTCGCCGCCGTCCGCGCCGAGCTCGGCCTCGACCAGCCGCTGGTCGTGCAGTACCTGCGCTTCGCCGGCGAGTTCCTCACCGGGCACCTCGGGCGCAGCACGAGGACCGGCACGCCGGTCGGCCAGCTGATCGGCGCGACGCTGCCGGTGACGATCTGGCTCGCGCTCTACGCGGTGGTCGTCGCGGTCGTCGTCGGCATCGCGTTCGGAGTGCTCGCCGAGCGCTACCGCGGCCGCTGGCCGGAGTGGGTCGCGAACGCGGCCGCGCTGCTCGGGCTGTCCGTGCCGAGCTTCTGGCTCGGGATCCTCGCGATCCTGTGGCTGGCCGTGGGCCTGCGCCTGTTCCCCGCGTCCGGCTACGTGCCGATGTCGACCGACCCGGTGCGGTCGCTGTACCACCTGACGCTGCCCGCCGTCATCCTCGGGATCGGGCTGGCGGCCGTGATCATGCGGCAGACGCGGGCGTCGATGATCGAGACGATGCAGACCGACTTCGTGCGCACGGCCCGCGCGAAGGGCCTCAGCCGCTCGCGGGTGCTGCTGCGCTACGGCCTGCGGAACTCGCTGATCGTCGTCATCACGATCGTCGGGCTGCAGCTCGGCGGGCTGATCTCCGGGGCCGTCGTGACCGAGAGCATCTTCGCGCTGCCGGGCTTCGGCAAGCTGACGCTCGACAGCGTCTTCACCCGCGACTACCCGGTGATCCAGGCCGTCGTGCTGATCATCACCTTCGGGTACGTCGTCATCAACCTCGCGGTCGACGTCCTCTACTCCGTCGCGAACCCGCGGGTGCGCGTGACGGGGGCCACCTCGTGAGCGTCGCGACGGACCTCGCCGCAGTCCCCGACCTCGGCACCGGACGAGGACGCGTCTGGCGCCGGCTGCGGCACGAGCCCCTCGGCATGGTCGGCCTCGCCCTGATCGCGCTGGTCGTGCTCGCGGGCGTCGTCGGTCCGTTCGTCGCCCCCTACGGACCCGCGGAGACGCACTTCGACGCGCCCTTCCAGCAGCCCGGCACGATCGGGTACGTGCTCGGCACGGACGACCTGGGCCGCGACATCCTGACCCGCACGCTCTACGGCATCCGCGTCTCGCTGCAGGTGGGCCTGCTGTCGGTGGCGCTGGCGGTCGTCGTCGGCACGCCGCTCGGGCTGGTCGCCGGGTACTGGCGACGACTGGACGGAGTCGTGTCACGCCTGACGGACGTCGCGCTGGCGTTCCCCTTCCTGATCCTCGCGGTCGGCCTCGCGGCCATCAACGGCCCGAGCCTCGGCAACGCGGTACTCGCGATCGGCATCTCGCACGTGCCGGGCATGATCCGCATCGTCCGCGGCGAGACGCTGCGGATCGCCGCCAGCGACTTCGTGCTGAGCGCCCGCACCATGCACGCGGGCGGGGTGCGGATCATGGCGCAGCACGTGCTGCCGAACGCGGTGTCCGCGATCGTCGTGCAGGCGACCGTGATCATGCCGGTCGCGGTGATCGGCGAGGCGGTGCTGTCGTTCCTCGGGCTCGGCATCCGCCCGCCCACCCCGAGCCTCGGGATCATGCTGTCCGACGCGCAGCAGTACCTGCAGCGCGCGCCGTTCGCCGCCGTCGTGCCGGGCGCGTCCATCGCGCTGATCTGCCTCGGCTTCAACCTGTTCGGGGACGCGCTGCGCGACGCGCTCGACCCGACCGCCGGATCCCGTCGCCGAGGACGTGCACGATGACCTTCACCCCGCCCGCCGAGTTCATCACCCGTCCCGACCTGGTCGGCCGGTTCGGCATGACCTCCTCCACCCATTGGATCGCGACCGGCACGGCGCAGTCGGTGCTCGAGCGCGGCGGCACCGCGTTCGACGCCGCGGTCGCCGGCGGCTTCGTGCTGCACCTGGTGGAGCCGCACCTGAACGGGCCGGGCGGCGACCTGGTCGGGATCTTCGCGGCGGTCGAGCAGCCGGGGCGGCCGCGGGTGTTGATGGGACAGGGCCCGGCACCGGCCGGCGCGACGGTCGAGCACCTGCGCGCCGAGGGGCTGGATCTCGTGCCCGGGGCGGGGGCGCTGGCCGCCGCGGTGCCCGGCGCGGTCGACGCGTGGCTGCTGCTGCTGCGCGACCACGGCACGTGGGAGCTCGCCGACGTGCTGGCGTACGCGCTCGCCGTCGCCCGCGACGGCCACCCGCTCTCCCCCGGCGCAGCCCGGACGATCGCGACGGTCGCCGAGCTGTTCCGCGAGGCGTGGCCGACCTCGGCGGAGCGCTGGCTGGTCGACGGCGCTGCGCCCGAGGCCGGGCAGGTGGTGCGGAACGAGGCCTGGGCGTCCGTGCTCGACCGGCTGGTCGCTGCAGGCGGGGACGCCGCGGACGGCCTCGAAGGCGAGGACGCGCGCCGGGCTCGCATCGACGCGGCCCGCGACGAGTGGGCGGGCGGATTCGTCGCCCGCATGGTCGATGCCTCCGTCCGCACGCCGCACCGTCACTCGACCGGCACGGACCACGCCGGCGTCATCCGCGCCTCGGACATGGCGGCGTTCCGCGCCTCCGTCGAGGACGCCGTGACGACGACCTTCCGCGGTCGGACGATCGCGAAGGCCGGCGCGTGGAGCCAGGGGCCGGCGCTGCTGCAGATGCTCGCGATCCTCGATCCGCTGCCCGACGAGCGGCTCGACCCCTCGACGGTCGCGGGCGCGCACACGGTCCTCGAGACGATCAAGCTGGCGCTGGCGGACCGGGAGGCCTACTACGGCGACCACGCCGTGGCGCTCGACCCGCTCCTCTCCTCTGCCTACGCGGCCGAGCGCCGCGCGCTGATCGGACCGCGCGCGTCCGCCGAGCTCCGCCCCGGTGCCGCGATGCCGGCGGGGGCGCTCCCGCCGCTGCGGATCGAGTACGCGCCGCCGGAGCGGCAGCCCGCCTTCGCCGGCGTCGGTGAGCCGACCGTGCGCTCGGCGGAGGGCGTCGTCGCGCCGACCGGCGAGACCCGTGGCGACACGGTGCACATCGACGTCGTCGACCGATGGGGCAACACGATCTCCGTGACCCCGTCGGGCGGCTGGCTGCAGTCGTCGCCGCACATCCCCGAGCTGGGGTTCTGCCTCGGCACGCGGATGCAGATGACCTGGCTCGACGAGGAATCGGCCTCCGGGCTGGCGCCCGGCCGCCGCCCGCGCACCACCTTGACGCCGACGCTGGTGCTGCAGGACGGCGAGCCCGTCGCGGCGCTCGGCTCCCCCGGTGGCGACCAGCAGGACCAGTGGCAGCTGCTGTATTTGCTGCGCACGATCGTGGGCGGGTACACCCCGCAGCAGGCGATCGACGCCCCGGCCCTCCACACGACCTCCTTCCCCAGCTCGTTCTGGCCGCGGACGTGGACGCCTGCCGGCGTCGTCGCGGAGGACAGGCTGGGCGAGGACGTGCTGCGGGGCCTGGAGGCGCTCGGTCACCGCGTGATCCGGTCGGGCGACTGGTCGCTCGGCCGCCTCTCCGTCGTCACCCGCGACCCGGGCAGCGGGCTGCTCGGCGCCGCCGCGAACCCCCGAGGAGGGCAGGCCCATGCCGCAGGTCGTTGAACCCGAACCGCTGCTGAGCGTCCGCGGGCTCACCGTCGCGTTCGGCGACCGGGAGGTCGTGCACGGCGTCGACCTCGACGTCGCCCGCGGCGAGCGGGTCGCGATCGTCGGCCAGTCCGGCTCCGGCAAGTCCACAGTGGTCGCGGCGCTGCTGCGGCTCCTCCCGGGGGCGGGGCATGTGACAAGCGGCAGCATGCGGCTCGACGACGTCGACCTCGCCGCCGCCGACGAGACCGTCATGCGCGGTGTACGAGGCCGCAGGATGGGGCTCGTGCCGCAGGATCCCGGCACGAACTTGAACCCGTCCATGCGGGTCGGTGCCCAGGTCGCAGACGCACTGCGCGCCTCCACCCGCCTCGGTCGTGCCGACGTCGCGCGGCGGACGATCGAGCTGATGACCGAGGCCGGCATCCCGGACGCCGAGCGGCGGGCGAAGCAGTACCCGCACGAGTTCTCCGGCGGCATGCGGCAGCGGGTACTGATCGCGATCGCCCTCGCGGGCGCGCCGCAGCTGCTGATCGCCGACGAGCCGACCAGCGCCCTCGACGTCACCGTGCAGCGGCGGATCCTCGACCACCTCGAGACCCTCGTCGCCGCCCGCGGCACCTCGCTGCTGCTCGTGACGCACGACCTCGCGCTCGCGGCCGAGCGGGCGGACCGGGTGGTCGTGATGCTCGACGGGCGGGTCGTCGAGCAGGGCCCCGCCGCCGCGGTGCTCGCCGCCCCCGAGCACGAGTACACGCGGCGGCTCGTCGCCGCCGCGCCCGGCGTCGCCGCCGCCCGGGACCGGGCGATGGCGCCCGCCGACGTCCCGCCGACCTCGATGCTCGTCATCGAGGACCTCGTGAAGGAGTACCGCATCCGCGGACGGCGCGAGACGGTGCGGGCACTCGACGGCGTCTCGTTCGAGGTGCCGCGCGGCGAGACGACCGCGATCGTCGGCGAGTCCGGGTCGGGCAAGACGACGATCAGCCGGATCGTCCTCGGTGTCGAGCCGGCCACGAGCGGTCGGGTGCTGATCGACGGTCAGCGGCTCGAGGACGCGCGGGGCCCCGCCCTGAAGGCGCTGCGGCGGCGGATGCAGCCGGTGTTCCAGGACCCGTACGCCTCCCTTGACCCGACCTGGAGCGTCGAGCGGCTGGTCGACGAGCCGCTGCGCGTCTTCGGCGTCGGGGACCGCGCCGAGCGGCGGACGCGCGTCGCCGAGCTGCTCGACCAGGTCGCGCTGCCGCGCAGCGTCGCGCAGCACCGCCCGGTCGAGCTGTCCGGCGGGCAGCGGCAGCGGGTCGCGATCGCCCGCGCGCTCGCGCTGCACCCGCAACTGCTGATCTGCGACGAGGCCGTGTCGGCGCTCGACGTGCTGGTGCAGGACCAGATCCTGCGCCTGCTCGCCGACCTGCAGCAGCAGCTGGGGCTCACCTACCTCTTCATCACCCACGACCTCGCCGTGGTGCGGCAGATAGCCTCGAGCGTCGTCGTGATGCAGCGCGGCCGCCTGATGGAGCGCGGAGCCGTCGGCGACGTGTTCGATGCGCCGCAGGAGGAGTACACGCGTGAGCTGCTCGGAGCGATCCCCGGGGCGGAGCTGGTGGCCTGAGGCGGCCGGGCGATGAGCGTCATCGACGACGTCCGCCGCGACATCGTCGCCGGCGTGCTGCCGCCCGGCAGCCGGCTGACGGAGGCGTCGCTCGCGGAGCGCTACGGCGTCTCGCGCGTGCCGGTGCGGGAGGCCCTGCGGGGCCTCGAGGGCGAGGGCTTCGTCGCGTCGCGCCCGCACGTCGGCTCCAGCGTGGCGCAGATCCCGCTCGACGAGGCCGACGACCTCTTCGCCGTGCGGGAGGCGCTCGAAATGGCGACCGCGGGCCGCGCCGCCGCCCGGGCGAAGGCGATGTTCTCGGCGCCCGCGCCCCACGCGGACTGGTGGGAGACGCGGCGCGAGCTCGAGCTGATCCTCGACGAGGGCGACGCGGCGGTGGCCCGCGACGACCTGGACCCGCTGGTGGAGCTGAACGACCGGTTCCACGTCGGGATCGCGGTCCTGTCGGGCAGCCCGACGCTCGCCTCGCTGCTGCGGCAGCTGTCGCGGAAGATCGAGTGGCTGTACGCCCTCGACACCTTCTCACGCGGGAAGCGGCTGTGGCCGGACCACCGACGGATCCTCGCCGCGATCGACGCGGGCGATCCCGGCCGCGCCGTCGAGCTGATGGGCGCGCACGTCCGCGGCTCGCGAATCGGCTGGGCCCGCCGCGGCGGCGACGCCGACCTGATCGCCGAGCTCGAGCGGGTCCCGCCCTCCGCGACCGGAGTGCTGTCCGAGATCCTCTGAGCGGAACACCTCCGCAGCCGCGGTTTCAGGGCCGGTTCAACCGCTCCACCAGCTCCCGCGTGAGCCACGGCGCGGAGCCCGCCCACCGCTCCACGTCCTCGGGCGGCAGCCCGACCCGCACCCGGTCCTCCGTCCAGCCCGGCGCGACGACGGTCGTCAGCAGCGCGAAGCCGTCCGGCTCGAGCAGCCGCATCCCCTTCCACGACCCGGCCGGCACGGTGATCGCGAGCTGCTGGCCGCCCGCGACGTCGTGCCCGAGCACGGTCCGCCGCGGCGCGCTCCCCTCCGTGAGCACCGCGTACTCGACCGGTCCGCCGTCGACGTGCACGTGGGTGTCGTCGGCGTCGAGCCGGTGCCACACGTTGACCGGCCGCCCCGCGTCGAGCAGGTAGTGGATCGCGCTGCAGGCCGGCAGGGTCCGCCCGCTCATCTGCACCTCGGTCGGCGAGACGGCCTGCGGCGCCCACCAGCCGGACTCGTCCGGCAGCGGCTCGAGCCCGAGCAGGGCGATCCAGTCGCGGGCCGTCCGGATCGTCACGCGGCCATCCTCGCCGCTCAGCGGGCGGCCGCGAGGATCGCCTCCGCCAGCCGCTCGGCGTGCGGGGTGTTGTCGATCTGGATCGCGTCGGAGCCGAGGGTGAGGAGCACCGTGCAGATGTTCCCGGAGGAGCCGCAGCTCGACACCGCCTGCTCCCCCGACACCAGGCCCTTGAGGTCCGCCCGATGGAGCGAGCCGCGCTGCGCCGGGTCCTTCGCGACGTCGTCCACGGCCCACGCCTGGTCGGGTCCGACCGTCACCGTTGCGATCTCGACCGGGATCTGCTGGTCCGGGTCCTCGATGTGGCAGACCGAGTCACCGACGCGCAGCTCCGCGGCGGCGTAGAGCGAGGAGAGCTTCGGGTCCGGCTGGTAGTCGGTCGCGATGCTCGTGCCCTGCACGTCGAGCGCCGGGGCGAGCGCCGCCTTCTTCAGGTAGTTCACGCAGTCCGCCTTCCCGTTCGCCGGCAGGTGCGCCGGGAACGTCAGCTGTGCGGCGCTCGCGTCCTGCACCGTGCGGAACGCGGACTCGACGGCGGGCTTCAGGCCGGCGAACACCTGGTCGTCGGTCTCCTTCGCGAAGGCCGACGTGCCGCCCTCGCGTGAGCCGGTGATCAGGTCGACCCGCACCCAGCTGGAGCCGACGGCCGCCGTCGCCCCGCAGCCGGGGTCGCCGCACGTCGCGGCTGCGGAGATCCCGGCGAACGTGCGGCGCTGGTCGGTCGGCGCGTCGCCGTACATCGACCCGGTCCACTGGTCCGCGGCGTCCGGCAGGATCGAGACCATCAGCGTCGCGGGACCGGCCTCCGAGTTCGGGGGCCCGGCGACCCACGAGCAGGCGAGGCCGCCCGCGCCCTGCAGCGCCTTCACGCCGGTGAGCAGCCCGCCCGGGATCACGTCGTACCCGGTGCCTCCGCGCAGCACCACCCAGTCGTCGGAGGGCTGCCCCGCCGCCAGCGCCTTCACGACGTCCTGCTTCGGCACGAGGTCGTCGCAGGTGAGCGCTGAGGCTGGTGCGGCGGAGGGCGTGGCCGACGGCGTCGTGCTCGAGGCGGCGCTGGCCGGCGTGACCTGCGGCGCCGCGGGCGCGGTACCACCCTGGGAACACCCGGTCACGAGTCCGGCGACGGCCAGCGCGAGCGCGGCGGCGGCCGGTCCGGTCCATCGGGACCGCTTGGTGGAGTCGAAGGTTCCGCTCATACCCATGGACTGTCCGCTCGGACCGTGACGGTTCCCTGGGCGCCGTGATCCGGATGCGGAAGCGTGCTGCCCATTCCCCTCCGCCGATCGCTCCCCCGCTGGTCGAGCCTGTCGCGACCACCGACCGGAAGCACCCGCGCTTCCGCGTACCGTCGCAGGGTGAGCACCCTGCAGGAGGTCGGCGACCGGGACGGCTGGCGCTGCTGGCTCTGCGACGAGCCGGTGGACCCGGACATGAGCGTGAACGACCCGCGCGGCCCCAGCGTCGACGCCGTCACGAGCGCGAAGCCGAAGAAGGGCGCCGCGGTCCCCGAGCGGCTCGCGCACCGCGCCTGCAACACCCGGAAGGGCGCGGTGAAGGCGGTCGTGCCGTGGTCGCCCGACCTGTTCGTCCTCGACCCGGCGCCGATCGTGGAGACCGTGGAGCGGCTGTCCCGCAAGGGCGGCCGCGAGGTCGTGGCCCGCTGCCCGAGCCGCGACGACGCGGAGCGCGCCGGCGACTGGCTGGTCGACCGCCTGTCCCGCTTCGCCCCGGACCTCCCCGTGCGCACCGAGATCAAGCCGGGCGGCGGTCAGCACCTCCTGGTGCTCACGACCGCCTGAGCGGACGCTCTCTCGCTCAGGGACCGTCCCGTCGTGGAGGACGACCCTGTCGGCATGACCGATGCACCTCAGCTGACCGCGCTCGTCCTCGGCGCCAGCCGTTCGATCGGACTCGCGATCGTCGAGCAGCTGGCGGACCGCGGCTGGCAGGTGGTCGGCACCGCGCGCCACGGCTCCGGCTCCGACCTCCACGCCGCCGCCGACCGCTCCTCGGGCCGGATCGAGGTGGAGCGGGCGGACCTCACCGAGCAGCAGAGCCTCCTCGACCTCCGGAGCCGCGTCGACGGCCGCACGATCGACCTGCTGTGGATCAACGGCGCGATCCCGAGCACCGATGCCCCGGGGCTCGACGCGACGGTGGAGGAGTTCACGCAGGTGATGCTGACGAACGCGCTCGGCCCGATGCACGCGATCGCCGCGCTGCAGGACCTCGTCCCACCGAGCGGCACGATCGCGGTCATGAGCTCGACGCAGGGCAGCATCACGCTCAACACCCGCGGCGGCTACGACGTCTACCGCGCGAGCAAGTCGGCGCTGAACCAGCTGATGCGCAGCCACGCCGCCCGTGCCGCGGACGACCCGAGGACGCTGCTACTGATGAACCCGGGCCACGTCCGCACGGGCCTCGGCGGCCCCGGCGCACAACTGACGATCGAGGAGGTCGTGCCGGTGCTCGTGGACACCGTCCTCGCCCAGGAGGGCCACGGCGGCCTGCGCTTCCTGCAGCGCACGGGCGAGGAGATCCCCTGGTGACCTGATCGTTCCTCGCAACCGCCCGCTCGGTCCCCCATCCGATGGTCGAGGTGCGGAGCGAAGCGGAGCCTCGAGACCACCGGCCACCCGCAGACTGACCTGATGCCAGACGACCTCCTCGCCCTCCGCGACGCCTGCGACCGCCACCTCGTCGGCCACGGTCCGGTCCGCGCCGCCGACCTGCTGGCGACGATCCCGCCGGACACCGAGGTCGACGTCTACGGCGCCGGCGGCGTCGTCGAAGCGCTGGAGGCGGAGGTCGCCTGCCTGCTCGGCAAGCCCGCCGCCGTGTTCCTGCCGAGCGGGATCATGGCGCAGCAGGCGGCGCTGCGCGTCCACGCGGACCGCACCGGTCGGCGCACCGTCCTGTTCCACCCGACCTGCCACCTCGCGATCCACGAGGACGGCGCGCTGGAGCGCGTCCAGGGCCTCCTCGGCCGCCCCGTCGGCGACCCGAACCGCCTGATCGCGCTCGAGGACCTGCAGGCCGTCGCCGAGCCGCCCGCCGCCCTGCTGCTCGAGCTGCCGCAGCGCGAGTTGGGCGGCCTGCTCCCCGACTGGGACGACGTGCTCGAGCAGGTCGCGTGGGCCCGCTCCCGCGGCGCCGCCGTGCACTGCGACGGCGCCCGGATCTGGGAGGCCGCGGCCGGCTACGGCCGCTCCCCCGCCGAGCTGGCCGCGCCCTTCGACAGCGTCTACGTCTCGTTCTACAAGGGCATCGGCGCGCTCGCGGGCTGCTGCCTGGCGGCCGAGGAGGACGTGGTCGCCGAGGTGCGGGAGTGGCGCCGGCGCCTCGGCGGCACCCTCTACGGCCTATGGCCGGCGGCCGCCTCCGCACTGAGCCTGCTGCCGCAGCGCCTGGCCCGCATGCCCGAGTACCTGGCGCACGCCCGCGCGATCGCCGCGGCGCTGGCCGAGGTCGACGGCGTCCGCGTGCTGCCGGACCCGCCGCAGGTGCCGATGATGCACGTGCTCCTCGAATCACCGCGCGAGCAGGTGGAGGCCGCGGTGCGCCGCATCGCGGAGACCCGTGGCGTCTTCACCTTCCGCGGCATCGGCACGACGCAGGACCCGGGCGTGCAGCGGGTGGAGCTGAGCGTGGGCGACGCGACCCTGCAGCTGACGTCCGAGGAGGTCGCGGACCTCTTCCGCGAGCTCGTCGGCGCCTGATCAGCGAGCGCCGTTTCGATCGAGATGTGGTCTGGGGTCCTCGAAGAGCTCCGGATACCGCTCGGCGGTGACGAACCCGAGGAGGTCGGTCTGGCGGAGCCGGTCTGCGAGGCCGAGCTCGTCGAAGTGCTGCTCGAGCCGTACCGCAAGATCGACCAGCTCCGGGCTCACGTCGTAGGGGTGCAGCGGATCCCAGATGCGCAGAAGGACGAGCCGCTCGGTGCGCGGCTCGCCGGCGGCGGACAGCCAGGCGGTACCGGTCCGCACGGTCACCGTCGTCGAGTCGTCGCCGATCCGCACCCGCTGGATCTCGTCGGGCGACCCCGGTGCCAGCAGGAGGGTCGCGAGCAGCCGCTTCTGCCCCTCCGGGTCGTCGACCACGAAGGCGACCTGCAGCGAGTCGCCTTCCGCCTCCTTGGGCCGAGGAGCGGCGAACGAGAAGTAGCGCAGGCGCTGCCGCACCAGACGGAGGACCGGAAGGGCGGCACCTTCCTGCAGTGCTCGGAGCTCGAGTCGGCGGCGTTCCTCCGCCGGTCGCCGCCAGCGGTCCAATGCCTCACGGGTGGCGTCCACCAAGCGGTGCGCGAGCACCGCTTCCTCGTCGGGTGATCGATATCGGGTCCCTGCTGCGAACACCATCGCGTCCGCCGGTCCCATGGTCTGCTCGATCAGCAGTGCGGGCGGCAGCAGGCCGTAATAGGTGAACGTGACCGCGTCCGACCTTCCGCTGTATCCGCCCTCGAAGCGGGCGACGACCTCGCCGTCGGCCGTCACCCTCACCTCGTCGCCGACGTCCTCGATCGAGAGCGAGCCGTCCGGGACGGGCATCCGCCACGGCGCGTCGGGATAGTCGTCGGACCGCCGTTGCAGCACCCACTGCGCAGCTCCCGCGAGGACCCAGACGAGATAGCGCTCCGCGTACTCGGCGGGCGCTCGCATCCGCTGACGAGCGGCCGCGCCGCGCTCCGAGCTCACGACCTCCCACTCGCCCGATCCCTCAGCGGGCCGCACTCCGTACCGCAGGTCGTCCGGTGGGGTCCAGAGCGCCTGGTCGATCTGCATCAGCTCGCCGGCGAACGACTCGATCCAGGCGCGGACGGTCGGACTGAAGGGGAAGGCCGGTTGCTGACGGTCCACCTGATCCACCTTTCCGCGTCGTGCGCCCTCCGCTGGGCGTCGTCAGCTCGCCGCGGGCCGACGAACTGGGTCTCGGCCTGCGCCACTCGAGGAGCGACGACGGCTCCGCCTCGATCGCAGGGCAACGCCCCTCCCGCCGCTCAGCTCTCGTCCTGCTCCTCGGGCTTCGGCGCGGCGTCGCGCCGCTGCTCGCGCTCGACGTATCCCGGCGGGTAGGCGTCCGGGTACTTCGAGCTCGTCCGCTCGACGGCGGCGCGACGCGCCTCCTCCGCCTGCCCAGCGAGCGCCTTCAGCGCACGCCGCAGCGGCCCTCCCGAGCCCCGTTCCGCCATGCGCTCAGTCTCGCACCGCAGGGCTGGGCCGCCCTCGCAGCGTGTCGGGCGGCGCCCGCGCTCGCACACCGGCGCCGGAGTCGGCGGCGCCCTCGGCGCTCGTGCGCCCCGACCCGGCAGACTGCAGCGATGCCGGACCGGACGTACGTGCTCATCGACGGGGAGAACCTCGACACGACGCTGGGCGTCTCGATCCTGCGCCACTCGCCGAAGTCGGGCGAGCGGCCGCGGTGGGAGCGGGTGCTCGACTTCGCGCGCACCCTCGGCTCGGACGACGTCGTCGGCCTGTTCTTCATCAACTCGACCTCCGGCAACACGCCCTGGCCGTTCGTCGCGGCGATCCAGAACGCCGGCTTCCGCGCCGTGCTGCTCAGCGGCACCGGCAGCGAGAAGGTCGTCGACGTCGGCATCCAGCGCACCCTCGAGGCGCTGGTCAAGCGCGACGGCGACGTGCTGCTGGGCTCCCACGACCGCGACTTCCTGCCCCAGGTCGAGCAGCTGGTCGACACCGGCCACGGCGTGGCCATGCTCGGCTTCCCCGAGATGATGAGCGGCGTCTACGCCGAGCTCGGCGTCCCGATCTACGACCTCGAGTACGACGCCAAGGCCTTCAACCTGCGCCTGCCGCGCATCCGCGTGATCCCGCTCGCGGAGTTCGACCCCGAGGAGTTCCTCGACTGATCCGGCCTCCCGAATAGCTTCAAATATGAGCGCGGGCCGCTGCCGGCCTCGAGCTGCCAAGCGCGAAATTCCCGAACCGCCCCGAATCGGCAGGATCAGGCCGCGGGCCCCTTGGTTATCTCGGCCTTGCCGCCCAGAACAGTAACCGCTGCGGCGAGTGCGAGCACACCGGCACCCGCAACGACTGAAAGCCCCTTCAACAGCCAGGCCTTGTTCTCGCTGTCCTTCGAGTCGACCTGCTGAGACGCCGCGTTCAGCATCCGAAGAAGCTCGAAGCGTTCCTCGTTCGTCCAGTGATTCCTCAGTAGCTCCCGATCGAGCGCGTCCATGTAGCGCTCAACAGCCTTCGCCGCCTGCTTCTGACTCTTTCGGTTCTCAGCGAGAGCGCCGTCCCACCCCTGCTTGAGGGTTTCGACTCCTCCAGCTGCGAGGGCCTTGAAATCGGGGAACTGCCCGACAATGGCGACAGCAACGTCCTTGTCGATATCGGGCAGCGCCGATACAAAGGTCATAAACTTGTCCTTCGACAGGTTCCGCCAAGACCCGATCTCGAGTGCCTCTTTGACCTGCGTCTCGTTCTCGAACTGCATTACGATCCTCCCGCCGCCCGCATTGATGTCCGGGCCGCCTGTCGGATATTACGTTCTCAGGACGAGAAGGCGCGCGAACACAGCGCGTTTCGGCGCTCTCACACATGTGGTCACGCTACGCGGCGGCGGAGGTTGCTCGGACTGCGACTCCGCTGACCAGCACGCCGCTTGCGGTGAGGTCAACGCTCAGTCTCGTGTCTAGCTCAACCTTCAAGACTGCGTCGTGCCTCCGCCAATTCCATGGGCGGTGTGAACGAAATGCGCACGCGCGCGTGGCGCTGCGGGACGCGTTACTACACCGCGCCGCAGAAGCACGTGTCGTGTCGCGTCGACAGGCACGCTCAGCCCGACTAGGCCCCCACGAGTCCGAGAAGCGCGTCGTAGTTGTTCACCACGTCGTACCTGACTCCTGCGCTCTCGGCTCTGCTGTTGAGCGAGGCGAAGAACTTGCGGGCGCACTCAATTTTGGCGTCTTCGATCCCCTTCAACTGCAGGGTCGACATCGAGCCCTTCGTTTCTGCCACGAAGTAGACGTGCTTGATGTGCGTGCGGTCGTCGCGGAAGGCGATTGCCCAATCGGGGTTGTAGTCACCCACGGGGGTCGGGATGAAGAACCCCCGCGGCAACTTGGAGTAGACGACGACCTCGTCGCTCACATCGAGCTGCTCCACAAACGAACGCTCAACCTTGGAATCGGTGACGACGTACTCGTACACGCTCTTTCTAAGCTTGTCCCCCGCCTTCGATAAGTCCTGCGCGGTCTGATTCTCGGTGAAGATCGACGAGTCGTAGCGACCGTCGAGCGGATCGTAGCTGAGGTGCTCGACGATGGCGGTGGCCTTCTGCTCGTTGATGAGGCGAGCGGATTCTGTGATGAACTGCTCAGGGTTCTGCTTGAACTTTGCGAACGTTCCAGGGTTGACGCGGGTAAGGATGGCCGCACACGTGCGGCGGGTGAGCTGAGTTTTCTCCGCGATCTCTCCAAGGAGGTCGTACGTAACGCTGGAACCCGCTGAGACGGCCGAATGCTCGACCTTGGTTTCGGACACCTTGAATCCGGTGCCGGCCTCGAGCTGCTCGACTTCGAGGCCGACGACCTGCCTGCCGCTCTCGACGAGGTACTGCATGACCGTAACGTCAAGGGACTTATCGAGCACCTTGATACAGTTGGCGATCAACTCGGCTGAGTCGAAATCGACCTGGTAGACGGCCTTATGATTGATGCGGCCCCACAACTCTTGGAACTCACGCTTGTTGAAGTTGGCCTCGTTGAACGGGATCTTCTTCGGCCTGCGCCCGTCAGTCGGCTTGGGAAGTTCGAGGTACAGAGCGTCGACAAGCGGCCATAAGAAATCGATGACGGGCTTGAGCACATCCGCCGTAGGCGGAGCGAGTGCGCCGTCGGCGCGGGCATCCTTGTACGACTGGGTAACGATGTAGTCGTCGTCGATGTAGTTGTTGCGGATGAGGTAGTTGTGCAGCGCCTCGGCGACCGACTTCTCGAGCACGCTGGTGGATCCGTCCACGGTCGTGAACTGCTTGCCGGCGAAGTAGTCGACGGTCGCCTTTCGCGGACGTGCCGAGAGCGACTCCACGATCTCCTTCTGCAGCGCGGTAACAAAGTGCGTGTACGACTCATCTGTCACGACGGTCAACTCGTTGATGTCGTGCACAGTGACGGGGTTGTCCATACGCTCGCCGTGCTGGTCGACCGACAACCGCAGCCCGCGGCCAATCTCCTGCCTCCTTGTCGTTGTGTTGTCACTCTTCTTTAGCATGCCCATAACGAAGACGTTCGGATTATCCCAACCCTCGCGGAGCGCCGAGTGCGACCATATGAATCGCACCGGCTCCTCAAACGAGAGCAAACGTTCCTTGTCTTTAAGGATCAGGTCGTAGGCGTCGATATCATCGGATTGGCCCGCGAAGTCACCGCGCGCGGCGATTTTGCCGTCGACCGAGTGCCCGGTCTTCTTGTCGATCGAAAAGTAACCCTCATGCGTCGAACGGATAGGGATCGCTTCGACATGGGTGCGGTAGCGCTGCGCGGCCTCGTCGAGGTCCAGCTGCCCAAGGTAGTCGGCCAAGACCGCAGCGTATTCCTCCTCGAACACCCTGGCGTATTCACCGAGGGTGTCTTCACGGCGGTAGTCGCGATACTTGGCGACCTCGTCAATGAAAAACAGTGACAGCGTCTTTATACCTTGCGCGAACAGCTCGCGCTCTTTGTCCAGGTGGGCGCGAATGACCTCGCGGATCTGGATACGACGCTTCTGATCCTCGGCCACATCCTCGGTGACCTCGCCCGCGCCGATGATGTCGCCGTTGCTCAGCTCGATGATGTCTCGGTTAGCGTCGACGTTCCGGATGAAGAGACCCCTGTAGGCCTCGATGCCGCCGGAGATGTCATACAGGTTGACCCGTTGGCCGAGGCGTCTTATCTGCCGTTTGATGCCCTGGGCGGTCTGCACCTCCAACTCCACCCGCGCCTTGGGGAAGGCTGCACCCTTACCCACCTCGAGACCGTCGACGTAGAGGTAGGCGGTGCTGCCGGCCAGGTGCTTGACCGTGATGCCTCGCACTGCGATCTTCTTCACCAACTTCTGGTTGTACGCATCGACGGCGTCGAGGCGGTGCACCCTGGTGCGCCCGATCCTGTGGGTCGCCGAGTAGCGCAGCGCAAATAGGGCGTTGAACAGGCCGAGCGCCTCCAAGGACTTCGAGGGCTTCTTCGCGTCGCCCTCGATCTTCTGCGGTTCGTCGATAATCAGGATCGGCCGGTTCGCCGCAATCACGTCAATCGGCTTGCGCGACTGGAAGTCGTCGAGCACCTCGTAAATTCGGCGGGCGTCTTTGCCAGTGGCGTTGAACGCCTGGATGTTAATGATCATCACCTGCACGCCAGCATCAGACGAAAACCGTTCCACCTCGTGCAACCGGGACGAGTTGTAGACGAACGTTCGGGGCTTGGTGCCGTAGAGCTGCTGAAAGTGCTCCGCGGTGATGTCAAACGACTTACTCACGCCCTCGCGGATCGCGATCGACGGCACGACCACGATGTACTTCGACCATCCATACCGCTTGTGTAGTTCCATAATCGTCTTGATGTACACGTAGGTTTTGCCGGTGCCAGTCTCCATTTCGACATCAAGGTTGATCGGCGCGGCCGACTTCTTCACCGGGTCCTTCAAGTCCTTCGACAGCGTCAATCCCCGCGCCTGCTGAACGCGGTGTACGTTTTCAAGAAGCTGAGGCTGCGTGAGCGCTATGTCCGTATTGCGCAGTCCCAGATCCTCGACCAGCGTCAGCGCATCCCTACCAGGGTCGACGCGGTACTTCACCCCGTCGGCATACGGCTGACCGGCAAATACGTTAACCACTGCATCGACTGCCTCGGTCTGGTACTCCTGGACCTTGAATTGAAGCCTCATTGAATCAGACCACCCGGAGTTCTGTCTCGGGAGACCCTTCGCGGAAGACCTGCTCTGCATTTATACGCGCAGCGTCGCTGGCAAAGCCCGAGTCTTTGAACACTGCGCGCAGCGGGCGTCTCCCCGCAATCGCGCGCACAACTTCCTCGGTCACCCCGTCGGCGAAACAAGCGATCAACGCTTCGTCGCTTACAGAGAATACAGTCTGACCGGCGACCTCTTCAACAGCAATCGTTTCCGTTAGATCTAGTCCCCAGTCGATGAGCAGCTGGAATAGGAGGTCCTCTGCCGTCCGGTCCGATCTGACGTTGTCCGCGAATAGCGGGAGTTGGTGCTGCGCTAAAGAATCCGCGGACTCGAACACGCTCGCGAAGTTGGTTGTGTCTATCCGTAGCGTCCGGAAGCCAACGTCGAGGGACTGCTTGCTTGAGCCGCTGCTCTCGAGAGCCTTCCGTCCGGCTCTTCGGAGCCGCTCCTTGCAGAGCTCTGCGATCGTAGTGAAACCGGCCTTAGCCGCCTCCGTGTCAGGCTCGGGTCGCTCGCCGACCTGAACGAGTATGAATCGTCGGCTTCCGCCATCCTGGGCGTTGAGCTGCATCAGCGCATCACCGGTCGTTCCCGAGCCCGCGAAGAAGTCAAGAACGACCGCTTCCCTGGCTTCGCGGCATGCAGCGGCCAGCAACTTGGCAATTAGCTTGGTTGGCTTCGGGAAGGACATGAGATTTTGCAAGTCGAACAACGCGTGCAATTCATCGAATGCGTCCTCATTCGTACCCCAGCCGTCCGAGGTGAGATCATCGCGGAGTACGAAGCGCGCTCCGGTTCCGGTCTCACCACGCATCGTCAGAAGATCTTTCAGCACCTTGCGGCGAGGCTCTGTAACGATTCGCCGAAAATATAGATCCTGAGTTACATAGAGGCTATTGTCGTGCGCGAACTGGTCCAGGAGCGACTGACTGTAAATCCAGTTGCTCTCAACCACGACGTCGTCTGCAAGTCGCCCTTCGCGGATTTGCAGGTCGGACTTGAGGACTATCTCCTGATTGCCGGATGTAAGCCTCGTGCCAGCCGGTACAAAGTGGTCTAACTCGCGAAATCGTGATGAAATACCACGTCGGATTATTCGCACTCCACGCGAGTTGGTCGTCTTGATGACGGGATACGTCTCGGTGTCACGAGCGATTTCACCCGTGAATCCCGCGAATTTGTCCCGGTCGCGGGCGAAGCAAAGGATGTACTCTTTAACATTGGACACGGCACCTGACAGGAACGCGCCCTTTTTCTTCTTTTCCCAGACAAGCTGTCCAACGAAATTGCCTCGCCCGAAGACTTCTTGTGCCAGGACGCGCAGGTTGGCCACCTCGCTGTCACCGATACTAATAAGGATGACACCTGCGGGCGCCAGTAGATTGCGCGCAAGTTTCAGCCGGGGGTACATCATACTAAGCCAATCTGAATGGAACCGGCCGTTAGTCTCGGGATTCGCAACAAGACGTGCACCTTCGTCGTTAATCTGGCGCGACACATCCAGGTAATCTGCTGCACTCTGGGTGAAATCGTCTTCGTAGATAAAGTCGCTCCCAGTGTTATACGGAGGGTCGATGTAGATAAAATCTACCTTGCCCAGGTAGGACTCCTGTAGAAGCTTCAGAGCCTCTAGGTTGTCGCCCTCAATAAAGAGGTTCTTCGTTGTGTCGAAGTCGACCGATTCTTCACGGACGGGCCGCACGGTCTTCGCGATCGGCACATTGGCAGCGAATGCCGCTGCACGCTTGCCGGGCCAGTCAAGTTGGTATCTTTCTCGAGGCCCGTCAACAATGTGATTGGAGAGCTCTTGTCGCAGCGCGTCGAAGTCGATCACGCGCGATAGCTTGCCGTCGGTGTCCGCCGTCTCAGTCACAACAGTCGGGAAGAGCTCGGCGATCTTCTCAATGTTGCGCTCGGTCAAATTCGCCGACTCTATTCTGAGCTTCTCCATGATGATCCTTAGATACTGGTCCTGGGGTGGGTCAATTCCCTCAGCACGACTTCGCGTTCCCTGAGCTGCTTCCGCAGTTCAATCTTGCGGTTGAGTTGTGGTTCGGCGCGTAGCTTCTTCTCCAGGGCGGCGACCTCGCGCTGCAGCTTCCGGGCGCGGTCCAGCCTGCCCGTCGCCTCGAGCACGGTCTCGCCGACACGCGTTGGAGCCGGTAGGAGTGACGCCAAGAGCACCTCGTACAGGTTCGGAAGGTGCAGAGCCGTTGGAAGAGGGCGGCGAGGCGCATCAGCGGGTTGCCAGCCGGTGGTGAAGTAGGTCGCGACACGGGGCGTCTTGCCGTCCAGCGTCTTCTGCGCTGCGACCATGCGGACGCGATCACTGCCGGCGACCTCGAAGATGATCGGGAAGTGCACGGTTTTGTCGATGGCGAGGAGCACTTCGTCGGAGATGTCCGCGCCCTTGGCCTCGATCGTGAAGACCTGGATCTCGGGCACCCTGGCGGTGCCAGAAAGTCGGATGGTGTCGTCGGCGAGCTTGTACGCCCAGGTGATGCGCTGGATGTCGTCAACGAACTTGCCGCGCACCGCAGTGGGAACGTTGCCGTGGTCGTAGAACTTGGTCTTGGGTACGGCACGGCCGAGTGCGGCGTTCGCGGGCCAGCGGTAGAGGACAGGTTCAGGCACCGGCGGGCTCCTCGACAATGGCGAGGAAGGCGATCAGCTCGAAGTCGTCGAGCCCCGCAATGGTCTGAACGAGCGCTGAGGTGCGGCCCGGGCTGAAGAGGCTGTCGACGTCGCGCTCCTCGTTGACGTCGATCATCGAGCGGATCGCGTCGGTCAGCAGGCGGCTGTACTTGACCATGTCGGCGCCATCGCGGGTCGCTGCGTTGAAGACACGGCACACCTCCCACGCCGGTTCGTCGCGATTGCGGCATCCAGCGCGGATGATGTCGAGCAGGTGCTTGACCTCGGTGTGATCGGCGATGACCTGGCCCTCGTCGTCGAGATACACGAGGTAGTGCGGGTGCAGCCGGTTACCGCGGTTGAGGTGCTCGTCGGCGTCGACGTTCCGCAGGACGAAGAGCGCGCCGGGCTTCAGGCCCTTGCTCCGCTGGGCGGGTACGACGGCGTGAAGACCCCGTGGAGTGCCGGCAAGGGCGCCGAACTCCTTCATGTAGCCGAGGAGGTCCATGCGGAAGTCGTTGAGACCCAGATCGGTTATTGATACACCGGTGCGAACGTCCTCGAGCTCGATCACCTCGTCCTGAAGCTTGCGAAGCTGCTCCTTGCGGAACGCAGCGTCACCGGCTTCCGGGTCGAGGATATTGTCATCTCCGGTCCCACCTAGGTTGGCAGCGACCATGCGGTTCTCGACCCGCTCTTTGAGATTGATGTACTCGTCGAGCGAGATGTCCGGCCAGAAGTTCACGAGCTGGATTCGCTCGTTCGTGGAGCCGATGCGGTCGATGCGCCCGAAGCGCTGGATGATCCTGACGGGGTTCCAGTGGATGTCGTAGTTGACGAGGAAGTCGCAATCCTGGAGGTTTTGTCCCTCGCTGATGCAGTCGGTCCCGATCAACACGTCGATCTCCGACGACTCCTTCGGCATCACGAGATGCCGCTGTTTCGACCGGGGCGAGAACAGGGTCAGCGTCTGCTGGAAGCCGTAGCCCTTCCCAATCGTGGTGGAGGGGTTGCCCTGACCGGTCACGAGCGCGGTGTCGTAGCCCTGCTCGGAGAGCGCCGGCGCGAGGTTCCTGTAGAGGTAGTCCGCGGTGTCCGCGAACGCGGAGAAGATCAACACCTTACGGTTGCCCGGATTCAGTGGCGCGTCGAACTTGCTCGAGACCAGGTCCTGCAGTGCGCGGAGCTTCGAGTCGTGCTCAGGCGTGATGCCGCTGATGGCCTTGAGGAGCTGCTCGATGACCTTGCCGTCGTTAACGAGGTCGCGGTTCCACGACTCGACGTCCATGTCGGCGAGGTCGATCTGCACCTTCCGGCCGACCGTTCCACTCGTCGGGAAATCGAAGTCGTCATCATCGGCGTCGACGTCCGCGAACGCGGAAGCGACGTCGGCGATGTTCGCCGCATGATCGTCGACTGCCTCGATCGCTTCGGCGACCGTGTACTCGAGCCTCGTCAGCGTGAGCCGGAACGCCTCGACACTGGACTCCAACCGCTTCAGCAGGTTGACGGTCATCAGCTTCCGCAGGCCTTGCTCGCGTCCGGCCGTGTCCATGTTTGCCGTCTGACCGCCGACGTAGTTCTGGCCAGAGCTGGAGCCGTAGAGCGCCTCGTACTTCTCACGTCGGCTCGGAAACACGTACGTCAGCGGCGTGTAGACCGCGAGCGTGAGCAGCTGGAGCTGCTCGAAGATCTCGTTGAAGGTCGGTGCATCGGAAGTGTCGGTCAACGGCGGCCGCAGCGATCGGGGCTTCAGCCGCTTCGGAAACGCCCCCACCTCGGCCGTGTCATAGAACGCCTGGATATGCTTCCGCGAGCGAGCGATCGTGACGGCGTCGAGCAGCTCGAAGAAGTCGAAGTCGAGCTTCGCGAGGATCGCGTCAGCCGTGCGGTGCTCGGTCGGCAGCTCAGACCACTCGTTGAATGTCCGCTGCGCTTGACGAAAGACCTCCTCGACCGAGGTCTGGATGTTCAGCTTCGCCGCGAGATGCTCCGACTCCCCCTCGTACGCGAGCGCAAGCTGGTTGCGCAGATCGTTGAAGCGGTTGTTGACCGGCGTCGCGGAGAGCATCAACACCTTTGTCTTCACGCCCTCGCGGATAACCGTGCGCATCAAGCGTTGGTATCGCGTCTCGCGCTCCTGCATGAGATCCGCATTGCGGAAGTTGTGCGACTCGTCGATCACGACCAGGTCGTAGTTGCCCCAGTTGATCAGGTCGAGCCTCTTGCCGAGCGACTCGCCTCGATCACGAGACAGATCGGTGTGCGCGAGCACGTCGTAGTTGAAGCGGTCCGTGGCGAAGACGTTCGTGGTGTAGTTCGAGTTGTAGTTCGTCCAGTTATCGGCGAGCTTCTTCGGCGCGAGCACGAGTATGGACTTATTGCGCAGCTCATAGTACTTGATCACCGCCAATGCCGTGAAGGTCTTGCCTAGACCCACACTGTCGGCGAGGATGCAGCCGTTGTACGTCTCCAGCTTGTTGATGATGCCGGTGGCCGCATCCCGTTGGAAGTTGTAGAGGGACTTCCAAACCTCAGTGTCCTGATACCCGGTGAGGTCGTTCGGCAGCACGTCCTCACTAATGTCGTCGAGGAACTCGCCGAAGAGGTTGTAGAGAATCAGAAAGTAGACCCGTTGGGGCGAGTTCTCTGCGTACACGGAGGCGATGCGCTCGCGCACCGCCTCCGTGACGTCGTCGAGCTGCTCGGAGTTGTGCCAGATCTGGTCAAAGAGCTGGACGTACTGTCGTGCCGACGGAGCGTCGTCGACCTTGTGCACCATGTTCGACAGTGCCGGGCCGCGCTCGTACCCCAGGTCCGCTGTCGTGAAGCCCTGGAGTGGCGCGTATGCGGCGGCGTCATCGACGACGGCGAATGACTGCATCGGCGCCCCGGTGTGATTTGCGCGAAAAGTCACTTTCTGTCGCACCCACTCGGCGCACTCCCTTGCGATCGCCCGCTGAGTCAGCTTGTTGCGCAGGCGGATCTCAAACTCCGTCCCGTAGAGCGCTGCATCTCTGCTCCTGTCGTGCGGGATGAAGAATTGCCGCTTCTCCGGTGCGGCCTTGCCGGTCGCCTTCGTTGTGGTGAACGACGGTGCGGTGAAGATAAACTCAAGCTCCTTGATCGACTGCAGCTCCTCCTTGAGCGCCTCGAAGGCGAAGATCGAGAACGTGCTCGCTGCGATGCGCAGCTTCGAGCCCGGTTTGATCGACGACTTCAGGTCGTCGCCCAAGAGCTCGTTGAGGTTGTCGATTATTCGCATTTAATCTCCCACCGCAACGCTTCGGCGCTTGTCGCGCCGTCTAAGTGGGTAGGTCTCCATCGCGTAGTATTCGAAACGTAGCGAGGTAACGATAGGCACTCTGACCCCAGAAATGGTCGGAGCGAGAGGATCAGGCTCTAACTGGAAGCTCATGCGGCCTCCGCTTCCTCCTCGCCTATGGACTCGACGTCGACGCCTTCTTCGCTCGCTTCGCCCTGGTACACCGCTCGACCGGTCTTGTGCTCGATTAACGAGATGAGCGCGCGCTGACGCGCTGCCATGAACGCAGCGAAGTCATCAGCGCGAAGTAGATCGGGATCGATGAGGTGAGACTCCAGGTGCGCATCAAGCACTGATGAAGCGACCCCCGGAGTGTCCACTCCGCCCGACTCCAGCCGGCTGAGGTACGACGAAGGGGCAACGCCACCGATGATGCGGTTCGTCCGAGCCGACAGCGGCGTCTTGTTGATGATCGAGTCGTAGACGGATCGAGCAATGCCGTGATCCTCGCACCACTTTTGCGGGAACACGTGGTGGATGTCGACGTTCTCGTCAAAGAACACTGCGTCGCCGAACTGCTGACCTGTCCGGAAATCTCGCGCGCCCGCTCCCATGAGAAGCGCGTTGACGCCCTTGTAGGCCGCGGACAGCCTCATCCTCATCGTCAAGAGACGATCAGCACGGAAGGTCGCGTCCGTCACCGTAGTCGGCACCGGGCCTCCCCGAACCCAGGCCGGTACCTCCACAGCGTCCCGCGCGATCCGGGTCTCGGTGGTCGAGCCGTAGAGCTCGCCGAAGACACCGTTCCAGTACCACTGTTCGATCTTCGCCCTGGTGGCCTGCGGCTCCCACTCGTCGCCGAGAATCGCGAACATGACCGCGAGCGGAACGAGCTGCGACTGGTACGGCAGGTCGTAAACGCGGAAGATGCGCTGCGTGTGGAGGAATCTTGCGACGGTGAGGAAGGCCACCTCGACCCGCTCCTGGTAGCGCTTGTACGCGGTTAGAGGGAGGCCGAGTATTGCTGCGCGGGTAGCGGTAACCTGCGGAAGATCGCTCCCGGCGGCTCCCGCCGCACGAGCGGCCTCGCGGCGTTCGACGCTGTCGAGCAGGGCGACTGCTTGGAGGAAGTCGGTGTTGCCGACGCCGGCGAGGATCCCCTTCGATGCACCTGGAGCCCTATAGGCCTGAGCGAGGCGCTGCTCTCGGCCTGGCTGCGAGCCGTCGCCATACCAGTCCTTCCGAAGCTCGTGTCCATCAGCGGCGTACATCGCGGTGATGAGCTCGAAAGCGTCGAGAGGCTTCCCGCCGGTGTTCACCTTCTCGAATACGATGCAGACAGCTTCTTTCGACGTGTCCTTCGCGAGCGCAATGACGGGCACCTGATAGGACATGAAGTTCGCGATGATCTCTTTCCGAAAGCGTCTCTGGACCTCCTTCAGGGCCTGCCGATCGTCCCGTTCGAAGAGGTAGTCGTTGAACTCGTCCAGCCAGTCCTCCGCGCGGAACAACTCAGACACCGGGAACATCAGGTTCTCGAACTCGAGCTCACGTGTGCTGACGTCGAGGTCGACTTTGCGGTTGAAGTCGCTCTTCAACTTCCTGTCCTCGGGCAGTCCGACCACAGCGCTCTCACGGTCCGTCTCGAGATCGAGCGCCTTCTGCATATCGATGTAGAACCACCGCTGCACGCGTTTCTTCTTCGCAGTCACGGTCTCGACGACATGACCTCGGTATGCGACCTGGTAGAGCGACGTTAGACGCTGCTGGCCGTCTAGGACGAGCGCAGAGGCGTCGCGTTCCGGAGTAGGTGCTCCCTCAATCGGGCGAGGTTTGAACTCCACCTCCCCGCCGACCTGCAGAGTCATGACTGCCCCGATCGGGAATGCGCGCGAGACGGACGCGATCAGGGACTTGATCCGGTCTTCATCCCAGACCCAGCTGCGCTGGAAGTCGGGTAGCTGGATCGTGCCGTTGTGGCACTCCTTCAGCAGCTCGCCCAGAGCGATCGGGTTGGTGGTGAATGCAGCGGGCAACTCTGCTCCTGACTTCGTGTGGTGCAGCTCAATTGGGAGGTCGGAGGGCAATGAAGGCAGCGCTCACCGCTCGAAGGATCCGATGTGCTGGGCGCAACTGTCAGCCTACGGACGCGCCGGCACAATGGTCTGACCCGCCGGCAGGGTGTCACCCAATGAGAGGTGTAGTGCTGGAGTGGCACGGCGTCGGCACCATCACTCGAACCGCAGCGCATCCACGACCTGCAGCCGAGCCGCGGTCCGTGCGGGCACGACCCCGAACACCACCCCGACGAACACGCTGAACAGCACTGCCAGGAGCACCGTCACCGGCGAGATCGTCAGCGCCCACCCCGCGATTGCCGCCACGAGCGCGGACAGACCGATACCGACCGCGATCCCGATCAGCCCGCCTGCGACCGACAGGACGACCGCCTCCACGAGGAACTGCGTCAGGATTTGGCCACGCCTCGCGCCGATCGCGCGACGGACACCGATCTCCCGCGTACGCTCGCGCACCGACACGAGCATGATGTTCATGATCCCGATCCCGCCGACCAGCACGCTGATCGAGGCGATGCCGCCCAGCAGCAGCAACAGCAGGCTCTGCACCGTGCGCCGGAAGGGTCTCAGCTCGCCAGCGCCGGATCGCGATCCGCTCGCGTCTCGAAGTGCTCGGCCACGATGGCCTCCTGGCGACGCGCTTCAGTAGCGCCCTCCGCCGAGCAGGCGGGCTGCTGCACGGAGCTCCGCGGGCGTGCAGTAGCCGCCGTAGCCGAGGTAGCCGTTCGGTTCGACGGCCAGTGCGCCGCAGTCCGCCGCGTGCTCGATGGCGGGCGCTCCGTTGCTTCCCGCGGTGAAGATGACTGCTGCTGCTGCCGTCATCTGTGCGTTGCCCTCGCGCGAGCTGCGGTAGTTCAGCCATTGCAGCTCGTGCGAGCACTCATGAACGGCGAGCGCTCGTTGGCTGGCGGGGGTCAGGTTCGCACTCACTCCCACGCTCGAGTCGACGAGGATCAGTGACGCGCCCGTGGAGTACTCGCCGGCCTCGCGACCGTTGAGGGCCGTCATGTGGACCGCGGTGGTCGGGCAGTACGGCGCGGCGTAGGCGTAGATCGTCGCGGCCATGCCCGTGTAGAAGCCCTGGTTCTCGTAGACGACGGAGACCGGTGCCGATACCGAATCGCCCGACGCCAATCGGTACTGCACGGATTCCTTGGCGGCTGAGGTGGAGTACGGAGGCGTGACCACCGAGAGTGTGGAGCCCTCGACGACCGACGTCGTGACGCCTGTCGGCGACCAAGCGCCACTCGCGATCCGGCGCTCGAGACGGACCGCGAACCTCGGTCGGGTCATGCTGCTCCGCACGGAGTAGCCCGCGCCGATTCGAACCGATCCACCGTTCCCGACCACGGCATCGCTCCTGCCACCGGCGGTCGAGGGCGCCGAGAGTTGCACCTGAGTGACCTGCGCCCGCGGTTGGAGAGCCGGCAGATCGAGGATTCTGGCCGGCGACGTCGGTCCGGAGGCGGCCATCACGGCCATCATCGCCAAGGTGCCGATTACTCCGGTGCCCATGCCGGCAACTGCGAGGACGAGCACTCCCAGGTTCGGGACGACTCGGTTGCGGCGCAGTGCTCGCAGTCCGACCAGCACGGCGATCGCACCGACGGACGACAGCACGTACCCGTGCGCGCCGCTCTGCGCTGACAGCAGCGGTGTGACGCCACCCAGGATCGCCGCCATGCCGAGGACGAGCGAGAGGAGAGCTAGGGACAGCGCTCCGCGCGCACGGCGTACCGGGCGTCGTATGGCGCTGGCACTCGCTGCCCACTGCCCCGCGGAGCCCCTCCGCTGAGCGTCGACGTATCGACTTAAGGCCGCGTCGTTCACCCGGAGCCGGGCAGCGGGCTCCTCAGGTGCCCAATCGCGAGGCCCAGCCACGAGACCTCAGGAACGGTGGCCGACCGCGCTGAGCGCGCTGGTGCGGACGTACGACGGAATCAGGCAGAGATCGACGATCAGCCAGATGCCGACGGCGGCGAGCAGGAAGAGTCCGACGAGGAAACCGGCCGTGAGCACTCCGAGGAACCAGAGCACCAGCATGCCGACACCGGCGCCGATGCGGCCGAGATAGAAGTTGTGAATGCCGAGCCCGCCGACGAACAACGCGAGCAGATAGGCGACCGCGACGCTCTTCTGCCCCTGGGAGACGGTCGGCGCTTCGACGAGTGGCTTGCGCCATTCCTCCCAGCCTGTGCCGCTCCAGTACCGGAGCACTCCGGGCTTACCCGGCTCGACGTACCAGCCCGGCGCGGGTTGCGCCATCGGCGTCGCGATCGGAGCCGAGTTGATTCGAGCGATCGAAGACGGCGTCGGCGACGACGGGTCGGCGAACTCCGACTCCGGGTTCGCACCATTCGGTGTGGAGAACGACATCGAATTCCTTCCGGGACCGCTGCACAGTAGTTGTCAAGGATCGAGACTCGACATCCCCCAATCAGGCGCCCCGCGAACCATTCGTTCTGTCGTTCTCCGCGCGCTCACCCCTTGCCCGGACCATCGCAAAACACTCCTCCACGCCTCTCCGCCCGTCGACCCGCGGATCCGAGTGGTCGGCCGCCGATCGGCGTCCCCGCCTCCCGTGCGCGGCACTCCTCCGACAGGCCTCCTGCACGCGCGGCTCGCGGGTCGTGTGCCGCGTCGCCCGGCGCCGTAGGGCTCCCCACCGCGAGCTTCGCTGCACGATCCGCCCGTCCGGCGGGCAGCCGTCGTTTCCACAGCGATCGTCGGTCCTCCCTCACCCCGCATCGAGGCGGTCGAAATCGCGCCGAAACCGGAGTCTCGTACCGTCGCCTCATGTCGATCACTGACGAACCCGCGATCCTCGCCACCGTCGCGCCCCTCATGACGAAGCAGGATGCAGCCCAGCTGGTGCTCGCGCAGAAGGCGCGGCTCGGGCTCACGTGGGCGGCCATCGCGGACGCGCTGGAGCAGTCGGTCGCCTGGGTGACCGCCGCGCTGCTCGGGCAGCACCCGATGCCCGAGGACGTGGCGATGCGGGCCGCGGAGCTGCTCGAGCTGAGCGAGGAGGCGGCGGTCGCCTTCGCGCAGCAGCCCTCCCGCGGCGCCCTCGACACCGCGGTCCCGACCGACCCGACCATGTACCGCTTCTACGAGGTGCTGCAGGTCTACGGGCCCACCATCAAGGCACTGATCCACGAGGAGTTCGGCGACGGGATCATGTCCGCCATCAACTTCAAGCTCGACATCGCCCGGCGCGCCGACCCCGGCGGCGACCGCGTCGTCGTGACCCTCGACGGGAAGTTCCTGCCCTACCAGTGGGGCTGAGCGGCGAGGTCGGTCTTCACGGCTCTTCGCTGGTGCGCCTGGTGATCGAGCCCGGCCGTCCCGCTCAGGAGCGAGCATCCTGAAGCCGTGCACTCCCCCGCCGGCCACCTCCTCGTCCACTTCGTCGAGGACCCGGAGGGACACGGCGAGCAGGTCTTCTTCTCGCTGAGCGACGGCGCGGACCCGACGCGGTGGACGTGGGCCAACGGCGGCCGGCCGATGCTCGAGTCGCGGATCGGCACGACCGGCGCACGCGACCCGTTCCTCGTCCGGGGCGGGGACGGCTTCGTGCTGCTCGCCACCGACCTCCGCGTCTGGGGCGCGGGCCCGCACCGCTGGGACGAGTGGACGCGCACCGGCAGCCGCTCCCTCCTCGTCTGGCGCTCCCCCGACCTCGTGTCCTGGTCGGCGCCCGAGCTCGTCCGGGTCGCGCCGCCGACCGCCGGCATGGCGTGGGCGCCCGAGGCGCGGTGGTCGGCGGCGGAGGGCGAGTACCGGGTGTCGTGGTCCTCCGCGCTCTACGCCGAGGACGACCCCGAGCACCGCGGCACCGGGTACAGCCGCATCCTCGAGGCGCGGACCCGCGACTTCCGCACGTTCACGGAGCCGGTCGTCGTGCTCGACCGCGGGCGACCGGTCATCGACGCCCGCGTCTCCTCGATCGGCGGACGCCGCGTGCGGTTCGCGAAGGAGGAGCCCGGGCCCGGCTCGCTCGGCGTCTTCCAGGAGGTCGAGACCGACTCCGGCTGGATGCTGGTCGCCTCCCGCATCGGTGCCGATCGTCACGAGTACGTGGAGGGCGCGATGCTCGTCGAGGACCCGCTCCGCCACCGCTGGCTGCTCTGGCTCGACCAGTACGACCGGATGCCGCAGGGCTTCGTCGCCTACGCCTCCGACGACCCGCTCTCGGGCAGGTGGACACCGCTCGGCGACGACGAGTTCCAGGTGCCGCCGAACACGAAGCACGGGTCGGTGCTGCCGCTCGCTCCCGAGGAGTGGGAGCGGGTGCGGGCTGCATTCGGCTGAGAGGCCCGCGCTCGCGGAGGGAGCCCTGGACGCTGTCGGAGGGCAGTGCGACGCTGCGAATGGTTCACGGAAGCACTCGTCCGGTCCGGGTCCATCGCCCAGCGGCGGGCGCTGCCCATCGCGACCGGCGCAGGCGACTCTGCGAGAGGAGGAGGCGATGACCACGATCGTGGACGTCGCACACCAGCAGGCCCTCGACCTGCTCGACCTGCCGACCGTCGTCCCGTGCGAGGCCGAGGACGACTGCGAAGAGCGGGCGGAGTGGCTCGGCGTCTGCCCGTCCTGCGCGAACGGCATCGCGTACTGCCGCCACCACTTTGAGGCGTGGCCGCGGATCGTCGTCGCCTGGCGCACCGTCACGCACGACGACGACGCCTGCGGCGCGGAGATCCGGTCCGAGGACATCCGGTGGGTGCCGCTGCCCTGAGGGTCGACCGAGCACCTCGACTCGCTGTGAGCGCGTCCACCTCCTCGGCGTTCACTTCGCGCATGGATGCGACCGGGTGGTGGGACGTGGAGGTGCCGACGCCGCTGGGGCGCCTGCACTTCGACGTCCGCATCCGCGAGGACGGTCGGGTCAGCGCGAGCTACCGCGGACGCCCGATACCCGTGCCGGCGATGCGGACGGAACCGGAGGGCGACGGGGTGCGGGCCACCTGGACGCAGCGCCTTACCGTGCCGGTGCGCGTCGAGGTGCACGTCGACGCGCTCATCGTCGGCGACCGGTTGACCGGGACCGCGGACGCGGGCCGGTGGATGCCGCCCGTACGTCTCGAGGGACGCCGCGTCGGCTGACCGACGCGGCACGACCGGCCCGCGCGGCGGTCAGGGCTGCGCGTCGAGGGCGAGGAGCACGGCGGCGATCCGGTCCCGCGCCTCCAGCTTCTGCAGGATGGCGGACACGTGCGTCTTCACGGTCCGCTCCCCCATCCGCAGCCGCTCCCCGATCTCGGCGTTGTTCGCGCCGCCGCTCATCAGGTCGAGCACCTCGCGCTCACGCGGGGTGAGGCGCTCGAGCAGGCCGCGGGCGGGAGCCGCCTCTGACCGTCGGCGTGCGCGGGCGAGCACCCGGGGCAGCACCCGCGGGTCGACCCACGCCGCACCGGCGGCGACCGCGCGGACGGCCTGGATCAACGACTCCGCGGGGCTGTCCTTCAGCACGAACCCCTGCATGCCGGCGTCCAGCGCCGACCAGAGCACCTCGTCGTCATCGAAGGTGGTCAGCGCGAGCACCGGCGGCGCGTCCGCGTCCTGCCGCAGCCGCCGCGCGGCCGCGGGCCCATCCGTCCCCGGCATGCGGACGTCCATCAGCACCGCATCAGGGCGGTGGCGACGCGCGGCGTGCACCGCCTCGGCGCCGTCCGCGCACTGCGCCACGACCTCGATGTCGCCCTCCGCCCCCAGCACGAGGGCGAGCCCGCTGCGCACCATCGCCTGGTCGTCGGCCAGGACCACGCGGGTCGTCACCCGGGCTCCCCCGCCGCGGCGAGCCCGACCGGCGCCGGCCGCCGCACCGGCAGGCGGCACGCGACCAGCCACCCGTCGCCGTCCGGGCCGCTGGTGAGCACGCCGTGCACGGCGGCGACCTGCTCCCGCAGCCCCCGCAGCCCGAACCCGCCCGCGCCACTCCGCACCCGTGACTCGGCCCGCCGGTTCCGCACCCGCACGAGCGCGCCGTCCTCCGTCACCGCGACCTCGACCGCGACCGGCTCGCCCGGCGGGGCGTAGCGCGCCGCGTTCGCGAGCGCCTCCTGCACCACGCGGTACAGCACGACCCGCGTCGCGAGCGGGAGCGCGGCCTGGTCCCCCGTGCTCCGCAGCTCGACCGGGAGGCCCGCGTCCCGGTAGGTGCCCGCCAGCGCGTCGAGGTCCAGGGACACGGGCTGCGGACCGTCGACGTCGCGCAGCAGGCCGACGACCCCGCGGATGCCGTCGAGGCTCTCCCGGCAGACCCGCTCCGCCTCCGCCAGCGCGCCCTCCGCAGCCGCCGGGTCGAGCCGGAGCACCCGGCGCGCACCGCCTACGTGCAGCACGACGACCGTCAGCGAGTGGGCGACCAGGTCGTGCACGTCGCGCGCGATGCGCTGCCGCTCGGCGTGCTGCTCCGCCTCGGCGAGCCGCGCATCCGCCTCCCGGAGCCGCGTGGCCAGGCGGGCGGCGCGGCGCTGCAGCGCGCCGACGAGCACGCCGAACAGGTCGCCGAAGGCGAAGTAGAGGGCGCCGTAGAGGTCCGGATGCGGCGAGAGCACGCAGAGGAACGGCACCGCGGCGACCCCGACTGCGACCGCGGCGACGCGGCGCGGGTCGTCGACCCGGGCGGCGTACCGGCTGGCCGCGCTGGTGGTCATGAAGACGACGACGCCGATCGTCACGAACGCCACCACCGGCACGATCGGCAGGACGGCTGCGCCGACGAAGAGCAGCGGCGGCAGGTCGCGGCCGACGAGCACGAGCACCCAGGGCACCAGCGCGAGACCGATCAGCGCGATCGCCCAGAGCGGCTTCGGCCCCTCGACGAGCGCGATCACCGCGGCCACGCCCGCGACCGCGGCGAGGATGCGGTCGGCGGTCCTCGCATCGATCGGGGTCTCCACGGGCTGCATCCTCCTCCGGCGCGGGAGCGCGGCACCAGGCTTCCGCACCGCCGGGCCCGGCGCCTCGGACCACGGGCGGAGGCGCCTCCGCCCCGAGGGACGATGTGCCGGCGGACGCCCGCGGACACGCTGAGCGCATGGCCGACCTGCTGCTCCGCCCGTCCCCCGCCCTCCGGCCGTCCTCCGGCGCGATCCCGGCCCGGACGGTCCTCACCGCGGGGCTCGTCGTCTCCCTCACCGCGCTCCTCGTGGCCCTGATCGGCCTCGCCGTCGACCCGCGCAGCATCGGCGGGGCGCCCGCATGGCTGAAGCCGATGAAGTTCGCGGTATCGGTGTCGCTCTACCTGCTGACGCTGCGCCTGCTGCTTCCCTCGCTCGATCGCTTCCGCCGCAGGCTCGGCACCGTCGCCGTCGTGCTGGTCTCGCTGCTCGCCGCGGAGCTCGTGCTGATCGACCTGCAGGTCGTCCGCGGCACGACCAGCCACTTCAACGAGCGCACCCCCTTCGACGCGGCGGTCTACTACGGCATGGGCGGCATGGTGTCCGTCGTCTTCCTCGCGACCGCCGTCGTCGCGGTCATGGCCCTCCGATCGCGCGGCACCGATCGCGGCGTCGCGGCGGGCGTGCGCTGGGGGCTGCTGCTCGCGCTGGTGGGGATGGCCGAGGCCGTGCTGATGACCGTGAACTTCGGTTGGCAAGAGGGCGGCGGGCACACCGTGGGAGCGGCCGACGGAGGACCGGGGATGCCGATCACGGACTGGAGCCTGCTGCACGGTGACCTGCGCATCGGGCACTTCCTCGGCCTGCACGCCCTGCAGGTGCTGCCGGTGCTCGCCGTCCTGCTGGCGCGGATCGGGCTTCCCGAGCAGATGCGGCGCCGCCTCGCCACCGTCGCCGGCGCCGGGTACCTGGGCGCGATCGCCCTCGTGACGTGGCAGGCGCTGCGGGGCGAGCCGCTCGTCGCGCCGAGTGCAGCGACCCTCATCGCCGCGGCGACGCTCCTCGCGGTGGTGCTGCTCGGCGTGGTGGGTGTGCTCGTCGCTGAGCGGCGACGTGAGCTGGGACTTCGAGCGACGCGCTGAGGCGGTCCGCCCTCAGCCGGGAGGAGCCTGCGAGCGGGACGGACCGTCGCGATCCACCGGTGTGATCCTGACCGACCGAGCACGAGGCCGAGCGACCGCGCATCCTGTCGGGAGGCGATGTCGGAGGCCCGCGACATACTGCACCTGCCCGTGCCGGGTGAGGAATGCATGTTCGCGAACGAGGTTGCGAGCGGAGCGCTGCGAATGCAGCGGCCGCGACGCGTCGACCAGGTACGGCGTCTGCGGGGACCCGCATGAGCGGGCCGGTGGCCGGCCCTGACGGGTCCGGGCCGGACGAGGAGCCGACGTCTGTCCCGTCGACAGGCGCAGCAAGTCGCGCGCCGTCGGACGACGAGATCACTGCTCCGTCGTCAGACGGCGTCAGGCCTCTGGACGAGATCGAGGAGCGTCAGGCGTTCTTCACCGACGCCTTGGCGGAGTCGGCGCGAGTGGCGCGGGCGGGTGAGGCGGCGCTGCTGCAGACGATGCTCGCGGGGTTCGAGGCGATGCTCGCCGAGGAGGAGGCCGAGGCCGGGCGGCGGCTGGGTGACGACGACGCCGCGGTGCGGGCGTTCCACCTGCACCAGGCCCGTGTGCTGTCCCTCTCCCTGTACGCCGTCCGTCGTCAGCTCGCCGCAGGGCGGACTTTGCAGGCTCGAGCACCTCGCACGTGGGAGGTGTTCACGGCCGGTGGCTGCTCGCTGCACGTCGCCGGCATCGTCGCGAACCAGGTGACGGGGGTCTCGGACGAGCACGCCGCGGTGCTGGATGCGACCGCGGCCGAGCTGGTGCAGCGGGAACGGCCGAGCCTGGTGGAGCGGCGGCTGACGAAGCTGCGCGAGCAGCTCGACGCCGATACCGCGATCGCCCGGCACCGCACCGCGTCCAACCGCCGCTGGGTCGGCGCCCGCCCCCGCCCTGACGGGCAGGCGACCCTGACGATCGAGTCCAC
>NZ_JBHUEA010000017.1:0-84009 GCF_042680685.1 Amnibacterium endophyticum
GCCGAGGCGAAGGCGGCGGAGCGCGCGGCCGAGGCGCAGGTGGCGGCCACCCGCGCGCGCCGGGAGCGGCTCCAGGCGCAGCTCCACGACCTGCAGGCGACCTCGAGCTCGCTGCAGGCCTCGTACGCCGCCGCGCAGGCGGCGAAGCGCGCCGCCGCGGCGGCCGGTCACGCCGACGGCGGCGGCGGCTCCCTGTCGGGCCTGGGCACGGGACCGGGCTCGCTCTCCCCCGCCGACGCGCAGGCCTACGCCGCGTCCCGACTCGGCGCGTACGGCTGGAGCAGCGGCCAGATGGGCTGCCTGACGCGACTCTGGAACATCGAGTCCGGCTGGCGCTGGAACGCCTACAACGCCTCCTCCGGCGCCTACGGCATCCCGCAGTCCCTGCCGGGCTCGAAGATGGCGACGGCGGGCGGCGACTGGACGACCAGTTCGAGGACGCAGATCGAGTGGGGGCTCGGGTACATCCAGGCCCGCTACCAGACCCCCTGCGGCGCGCTCGCGTTCGAGACGAGCCACGTCCCGTACTGGTACTGAGCGGGACGGCGTCGAGCCGGGCTCAGCCGGCGGTCGGCGCGAGCGCCCGGTAGGCGCTCCGGAAGTAGAGCAGCGGCGCCGCGTCGTCGAGCCCCTGCGCCTCGAGCGCGCGGACCCTGCCGACGACGATGTGGTGGTCGCCGCCGTCGTGCACCGCCTCGAGGTCGCACTCCACGTGCGCGATGGCGCCGTCGAGCAGCGGGTTCCCGAGCGCACCGGCGCGGAAGCCCTGACCGGCGAACTTGTCGCCGCCGCTCACGGCGAAGCGCGCGCTGACGTCCCGCTGGTCCGCCCCTAGCACGTTGACGGCGAAGCGGCCGGTCGCGGCGATGCGCGGCCAGGTGCTCGACGAGCGGGCGGTGCTGAGCAGCACGAGGGGCGGATCGAGGGACAGGGAGGAGAACGACTGGCAGGTGAGGCCGGCCGGCCCCTCGGGCGTGGTGCCGGTGATCACGACGACCCCTGTCGCGAAGTGCGCGAGCACCTGCCGGAAGGCGGCGGCGTCGAAGGTCTCGGTGAGGGCGGTCACCCCCGCCACTGTAGGAGCGCCCGCATGACGATCGTGTTGCGTGACGCACGACGACGGCGCCCGGGCATCAGCCGCGGGCGCCGTCGTCGAGTCGACCTCAGGCCGGCAGGTGCAGGCGCTGACCCACCACGATGAAGTTCGGGTTCGCGAGACGGTTCGCGTCCGCGAGCCGGTGCCAGCCGCCCTTGACGTGCAGCTTCGCAGCGATCTTGGCGAGCGTGTCGCCGCGCTTGACCGTGTAGACCTTGCCGGACAGCTTGACCGAGCCGCGGTGCTTGACGGTGTGCTTGACGGCCTTCTTCGCGTGGGTCGACTTCGCGACGTGCTTGGTCGCCTTCTTCGCGTGCGAGGCGCTGACACTGCTGGAGGTGCCGCGCGCACCCGCCTTGACGGAGCAGACCGGCCAAGCCCCCCAGCCCTGGCCCGCGAGCACGCGCTCCGCGATCCGGATCTGCGTGGCCTTGCTGGCGTTCGCCGGGTTGCCGGTTCCGCCGTAGCCGCGCCACGTGGACATGCTGAACTGCAGGCCGCCGTAGTAGCCGTTGCCGGTGTTGATGTGCCAGTTGCCGCCCGACTCGCACTGGGCGACGCGGTCCCAGGTGCTGGTGGGGGCGGCGTTCGCCGGCGCGGCGCCCAGCGCGACGCCGGTGAGGGCGAGGGCTGCGACGGCGACGCCGGAGAGGGCGGCACGGGTGTTGGTCAGGATCGTCATGACGTCGCTCCGGCGGGTCCGCCTCCGCTCGTCCCATCCCTGGGTCTCGACACGCTGCTGCCCACCCTGACGAGTCGTGGTCGTGGAGCGGTTCGGCATGTGGGCAGCGTGAGGCGTGGCCGGACCGGGCGAGGCCCGTCGGGAGGGGGTGCCGGCGGTTCCTGTTCGCCGACGCCCGATCGAGCGGCATGAGAGTGCCATGGGTTCCAAGGGCGAGTCAAACGATTCGGTCACGATCTCGCGTGTCGTGGTGCGGGGACGAGACGGCTGCGATATGCCTCTCGGCCGCGGGCGGGGAGTCGCTCGACCACTTGCTGGAAGCCGACTGATCAGCAGCGGTGGGCGCCGGCGACGCCGCAGGCGAAAGGTCCCACCAGGACGCCCCGCATCGCTCCCGATCCGCTGGAGCGGCGCCGATCCCTCCGGCGTTCGCTGACGACCTCGGGAGACCGCCGTGCGGACGCCCGCGCCGACCCGGCCGCCCGCAAAGGTGCAGGAAGGGGCTCCCCGACCCCCGTTCGGGGGCCGACCGACGCCTGGAAGCCGTCTCTCCCCGACCGGACCTGAGGCTCGGCTGGACGCAGGCCGTGCTCCGGCCGAGTCGCGAGATCGACGCGAAGCGGTTTTCCGCCGCGCGGCGCGTCGCGGGGCCGACGGCTCCTCAGGTGAGCGAGTCGAGGTCGGGCTCGCCGGGCGACGGGATCCGGAGGTCGCCGCAGCCGTCGAGCACCCGCTCGATCGCGGCGAGCTCCGCGGGGTCGACCGCGAGCCGCCACCGCGCCTTGACGCCGACCCAGTCGGCGACGTACCCGCAGTGGTCCCGGGGCGGCAGCCATCGCGCCGGGTCGGCGTTCCCCTTCTGCTCGTTCAGGGCCGCGGTCACCGCCTGCAGGCTCGGCCGGTAGCCGAGGTCGTTGCCGTAGGCGACGAGCCGCCGGGGGTCCCACCGCTCCGCACCGGAGCGCCAGGCCTCGAGCAGCGGCACGAGGTGGTCGATCGTGAAGGCGTCCGGGTCCGTCGTCGTCCTCCCGTCGAATGCGGAGCGCCACTCCCCCGTCACGCGGCAGGACGCCCCGATCGTCGGCGGCACGACGCTGTCGCGGATCAGCACCTCGCGCCGGGTCCAGCAGCCGTCGCCGTCCGGATCGAGGTCGCCGCCGTAGCCGAAGCGATCCCGGTCGTAGCCCGCACCGCTGCGCTCGGGGCGCACGACGAGCCCGTCGAGCAGCGCGCGGACCGACGAGGTCCCGGTCGGGGAGGACGGCGCGGAGGCGGAGCGCTCCGCCGCGCCGGGCGCCGCCGAGCAGCCCGCGAGCAGCACCAGGGCCGCCGCCGAGAGCAGGATCCGCCGCACGGCACCAGCCTGCCAGGCGCCGCCGCCGGGGCTAGGGTCGTCGCGGGGCGGTAGCTCAGCCGGTCAGAGCAGCGGACTCATAATCCGTCGGTCACGGGTTCAAGTCCCGTCCGCCCTACCGCGGCGGCGGACGCTCCGAGCGTGGTCACATCGCCGCGCCGGCCGCGGCCACGATCGCCCCAGCGGCTAGTCTCGCCGCATGGCTCCGCCCCCGACCGCCCCGCGCGGGCCCGGCGGCACGGCGTCGGACGAGCTCGACCGGGCCGTCGCCACCTACGTCGGGCACGGCTTCCAGGTCGTGTTCCTCAGCCCGCGGCGCGCCGTCCTCGAGCGCCGTCAGCGGGTGCACGTCCTGCTCAACGTCGCGCTCACCCTCGTCACCGGCGGCATCTGGCTGCTCTTCCTCGCGATCCGGCTGCTCAACTGGCCGAAGGACCGCGTGGTGCTCACCCTCGACGACCACGGCGTGCTCGTCCCCGAGTTCTCCTCCTGAACCGGCCCGGCGGCCGACCGACCTAGGCTGCCCGCCGTGGCCGACGCGATGCTCGAGGTGACCGGGGCGCGACTGGCCGCCGACGTGCGCCGAGGGTCGGGCCCGGCCGTCGTCGCCCTCCACGGCCTGGGCTCGTCGCGGGCGAACGAGGACGCCGACGGCTTCTTCGGCTGGACGGCGGTCGCCGAGGCGGGGCGCACGCTGGTCCGCTACGACGCGCGCGGGCACGGCCGCTCGAGCGGGGCACCGCAGCCGGCGGCCTACCGCTGGGAGGCGCTCGCGGACGACCTGCTCGCTGTGCTGGACGAGGTCTCCCCGGACGAACCGGTGGACGGGATCGGCGTCTCCATGGGCACGGGCACCCTGCTGACGCTCGCCGTGCGGCGCCCCGAGCGGTTCCGCCGCCTCGTGCTCGTGCTGCCGCCGACCGCCTGGTCCTCCCGAGCCGCGCAGCGGGACCTCTACGAGTCGAGCGCCCGCTTCGTCGAGCAGCGCGGGATGGACGCCTGGGTCCGCGGCACCGCCTCGCTGCCCGGACCACCCGTCGCCGAGGAGGCCGGTGCCGCCGCCCTGCCGCCCGACGTCGACGGAGCGCTGCTGCCGTCGGTGCTCCGCGGCGCTGCCGGGAGCGACCTGCCGCCCGAGGCGGACGTCGCCGGTCTCGAGCACGACGTGCTGCTGATGCCGTGGACCGGCGACCCCGGCCACCCGATGTCGACCGCGGAGCGCCTGCTCGAGCTGCTGCCGAACGCCGCGCTGGACGTGATGCGGGACGGGGAGGCCCTGCGGGGCGCGGGCGGTCGCGCCGCCGCCTTCCTCACCCGCTGATCAGCGCGCGAGCTCCCCCTGGCGCAGACGCGCCGCGACGACCCGCTCCGCCGCCGCGGTCAGCCGCGCGTCGAACGCCGGGTCCGACGCCGCCTTCTTCATCAGCGCCCCGTGCAGCACCGGGAGGTGCGCGGGGACGATGTCGAGCACGAGGTCGCCGCCCGCGGCGACGAATCGGGTGGCGCGCTCCCCGAGCGGGACGCCGCGCAGCGCGACGGCGCCGCCGACGTCGTCGGACATCACCACGCCGTGGAACCCGAGCCGCTCCCGCAGCAGGCCGGTCACGATCGGCCGGGAGAAGAGCGCGGGCACCCCCCGGTCGATCCTCGAGTACGAGGCGCTCGACATCATCACGAACCCGGGGTCCGCGGCGATGCCGTCGCGGAACGCCGAGAGCCGCGGCGACGACGCGGTGGTCACGGCGTCGACGACGTGCGCGGCGGTGTCCGTGTTCTGGCGCACGCAGCCGAGGCCCGGGAAGTGCTTGACCGTGGTCTGCACCCCGGCGTCGCGCATCCCCCGGACGAACGCGGCGACGTGCCGGCCGGCCGCCTGCGGGTCCGAGCCGTACTGCCGCCGGAGGTCCGCCACCGGCGGGTTGTCGTGCAGCGTCGAGGCGCAGGGGACGTCGGCGACGGGCCCGAGGTCCAGCCGCACCCCCGCCCTCGCGAGGCTGCGCCCCCACGACGCGGCGTCCCTCCGCAGCGCCGCGTGGCCGCGCCGCCCCTGCTCGACGGCGCTCGGAATGCGATGGAACCCGGGGCCGGTCAGCACCTGCACGGTGCCGCCCTCCTGGTCCGTCGCGGTGAGCAGGGGGAGCCCGTCGGGCGCCGCGGCCCTGGCCGGGGCGAGCGCGCTCGCGACGGCGGATGCGCCGGCGGCGCTGCGCCCGCGGACCATCACCCCGCCGAGGTGGTAGCGCCGCACCGGGGACGCGAGGCCGCGGAGCCCGCTCACCGTCGCCGCCGTCATGAGCAGCTGGCCGGCGCGCTCGCTGCGCGACATGTGCGCCACCAGCTCGGCCGCGCGCTCGTCGATGCTCGGCGGCCGGCTCGGCGTCGGCCGCGCCGAGGCCGCAGGCGCAGCAGAGGCGACGGCCCCCGTGCTCGGTCCGACCCCACGGGCGGGGGCGGACCCGCTCGGCGCGCATCCGCTCAGCAGCATCGCCGCGGCCAGCACCGCGGCCAAGGCACCGGACCTGCGCATCGCGACACCTCCCCCTCGTCCGGGGGACGAGTCAACGCGGTGCGCGCGCTCCAGCGACGAGCGGCGCCGGAGCGTCGCCGATCCGCCCGGCCTCATTCGGCGACGGCGCCCTTCGCCCGGCGGGCGAGCACGCGGAACTGCTCGCGCACCTTCGAGGTCAGCGGGCCGACGTCGGTGACCGGATCGGTGACCGGCTCGCCCCGGTAGAGGTGCTCGAAGACCGTGATGGTCGTGTCGATGTCGTGCGGCTCGAGCAGGCGCAGGGAGGCGCGCTGCATCACCTCGCGCTCCTCGCGCGGCATCCGCAGCACCCGCTCGAGCCGGTCCGCGAGCGCCGCCACGTCCCGGGGCGGGAAGAGGTACCCGTTCTCCCCGTCCCTGACGAGGTGCGGCAGCGCCATCGCGTCGGCGGCGACCACGGGCAGCCCGCTCGCCATGCCCTCCATCGTGGCGATCGACTGCAGCTCCGCGGTGGACGGCATCGCGAAGACGGTCGCCCGGGTCAGGATCCGCCGCAGCTCGGCGTCGCTGACCCGCCCCGGGAAGTGCACGCGGTCGGCGACGCCGAGCCGCTGCGCCTGCAGCTCGAGCGCACGGCGCTGATCGCCCTCGCCGATCAGGTCCAGCTGCGCGTCGAGGTCGCGCGGCAGCCGGGCGAGCGCGTCGACGAGGTCGGGCAGCATCTTCTCGCCCGTGATGCGGCCGCAGAACGCGATGCGCAGCTCGGGCTTGTCCTCGAAGTCGGGCGTGTAGTCGCTCATGCGGATGCCGCAGGAGACGGCGTGGACGCCGCGCAGCCCCGTCCGGGACTCGAGGTACGCCGCGGCCCGCTTGGTCGGCGTCGTGAGCTCGGCGGCCTTCCGGTAGAGCCGGGTGCAGTCCTTCCACGCCAGCCAGGCGATGAAGCGGTGCGTGAACCGCGGGAACGGCGTGTGCTCGATCAGGTTCTCGGGCATGAAGTGGTTCGTGGCGACGACGCGGACGCCGCGCTTCGCCGACTCGGTCGTCAGGCCGCGGCCGATCAGCATGTGCGACTGCATGTGCGAGACGTCGGGCCGCACCGCCTTGAGGATCCGCCGCGCGTTGCGGTGGATCGCCCACGGGTAGACCGCGCGCAGCCAGTCGTGGAGCGGGTAGCGGAAGCTCTTCAGCCGGTGGACGGTCAGCATCTGCCCGTCGTGCTCCTCGCGGAACGCGCCCTGCCTGCCGTCGTGGGACTGCGCGATGATGTGCACGTCGTGGCCGCGCGAGGCGATGCCCGCGGCGAGCCGCACCGAGAAGCTGGCGGCGCCGTTGACGTCCGGCGGGAAGGTGTCGCCACCCATCAGGACCGTGAGCCGGGGCAGGGCTTCGTGGTCGACCGGGTCTGGAATGGCTCGTCCCCTCGGAGGCGGCGCGCCCCCGTGATGACGGGGGCACCTGGGCGTCTCGACGCTAGCGCACGCGGACGGCGGTCCGGCGGCACCCGGCCGGTCAGGACGCCTTCGCGGCCTCCTGCGGGCGCACCTCGGGATGGTGGCGCGACAGCTGCAGGACGCCGAAGACCGCCACCGCGCCGGTGACGAGGAACGCCGGGCCGGCCCACCACTCGGCGTTCGCCGCCTCGCCGAGCACCAGCACGCCGATGCCGACGGCGACCATCGGGTCGACGACGGTGAGCCCGGCGATGACGAGGTCCGGCGGCCCCACCGCGTAGGCGGTCTGGACCAGGTAGAAGCCCGAGAGGCCCGCGGCGAGCAGCCCGACGACCGACAGCAGCGTGAACAGGTCGAGCTGACCGCCGACCAGCCGGTTGATGACCGTCTTCGCCATCGTCGCCACGAAGCCGTACAGCACCCCGGCGCCGACGATGTAGGCGATCGGCGTCGCCCGGGAGCGGTAGAGGGCCCACAGGACGCCGAGGGCGACGAGCACGATCGCGAGCAGCACGAGGATCGTGCGAAGGTCGTCGTCGCTGATCAGGGTGTCGGTCGCGTTGGGCGCCGCGATCGCGACGAACGCGCCCACGCCCACGACGCAGAGCACGATCGCGCGCACGACCTTGCGGCTCAGGTGCGTGCGGGTCATGCGCGCGTTCAGGATCGCCGTCACCACGAGCGCGATGGCGCCGAGCGGCTGCACGACGATCAGCGCGGCGAAGCGGAGGCTGGTCAGCTGCAGCACGATCGCGAGGCCGAGCGCGATGGTGCCGAAGAGCCAGGAGCGGTTGCGCACGAGCCGCATGAGCTTGGCGAGCCCGGAACCGGGGTCCGGCGCCTCCTGCAGGTCCACCTGCTTGACCCCGCGGGACTGGAACTGCGCCCCGAGGCTCAGGAAGACCGCCCCCGTCAGCGCGATCGGGATGCCGATCGCCTGCGCGGTGTTGATCACGCGCGGGTCGAGCGCCATCGGGACGTCCAGCAGCACCGCTGCAGGCTAGCGTCCGGCTCCCGTGCCCGATCGGCACTACGCTGATGAGACCGCTGTTTCGACGTGCTTGGAGGTCCGCCGGCATGACGGTGCTGCCCATCCGCATCACCGGCGACCCGGTGCTGCACGCGCCGGCGGCGCCGGTGACCCGGTTCGACGACGAGCTGCGGACGCTGGTCGCCGACATGTTCGAGACGATGGACGCGGCGCCCGGCGTCGGCCTCGCCGGCCCGCAGGTAGGCGTGCCGCTGCGCGTGTTCGTGTACGGCTACGAGCACGACCCCGAGGGGCCGAAGCGGGGCGTCGCGATCAACCCGACGCTCTGGATCACCCCGACCCCGACGGGCGAGCCCGACGACGAGGCCGACAGCGAGGGCTGCCTGTCGGTCCCCGGCGAGCGGTTCCCGCTGCACCGGGCCGTCCGCGCGCGACTCGAGGCGCAGGACCTCGACGGCGAGCCCTACTCCCTCGAGGCCCGCGGCTGGTTCGCCCGGATCCTGCAGCACGAGAACGACCACCTCGACGGCGTGCTCTACGTCGACCGGCTCGACTTCCTCCACGCCCGACGGGCGAAGAAGGCGATCAACGGCAACAAGTGGGGGCGCCCCGGCAACGCCTGGACGCCGGGCGTCGACGACCTGGAGGCGTGAGCGTGGACATCGAGCACGACGCGGCGCGGCACCGCTACCTCGGCCGGATCGACGGACGGGTCGCGACCTCGCTCGACTACGCGGACGACGGCGCGGTGGTCTCCATGACCCGCACCTTCACGAACCCCGAGTTCCGCGGGCAGGGCCTGGCGGGGCGGATCACCGCGCACGCGGTCGACGAGGCGGAGGCCGCCGGCCGGCGCGTGCGGGCGATGTGCTGGTACGTCGCCGACTGGTTCGAGGCGCATCCCGAGCGGGCGCACCTGCTGGCCTGACCGCTCAGCCGCGGATCGCGGCGAGCAGCTCCTCCGGGTGCGCGCCCTTCCAGAGCACGGCGTGCGCCCCGGCCGCGAGCGCGGCCGGACCGTGCCGGTCGAGGTCCGTCGCGGTGACGAGCACGGTGCGCAGCCGGGTCTCCCGCTGCGTGAGCCGGATCGTCGCGTCCTCCTCGGCGCGGCGCAGGGCCTGGACGCCGCCGAGGCGCGGCATCCGCACGTCCGCGACCACGACGTCGACCGCGTGCCGCCGGAGGTGCGCCAGCAGCTGGATCCCGTCCGGCACCTCCCCCACCACCGCCAGGTCGGGCTGCGCGTCGATCACGAGCCGCCAGCCCTCGCGGTGCAGCGGGTCGGCGTCCGCCAGCAGCACCGCCCGCGACGGTGCGGTCACCGGGCGCCGAGGTCGACGCCGTGCACCCCGTTGTGGAAGCGGATGGTCGGGAAGGCGGCGCTGATCCCGAACCCGACGCCGGGGGTCTCGGTGACGGTGAGCGTGCCGCCGTACAGCTCGGCGCGGGCGCGCATGTCGTCGATGCCCGGACCTGCGACCTGCTGCGTGAGCGCCCGCACGTCCTCCTCGACGCCGTACGCGAGCTCGGCGTCGGCCGTCTCCTGCGGCAGCCCCCGGCGCAGCACCGCGGCGCGGAAGCCGTCGTCCTCGACGCGGAGCGCGAGGCCGGACCCGGTCCAGGTGAGTCCCACCCGGACTCGCGTGCCGTCGCCGCCGTGCTTCAGCGCGTTGCTCATCGCCTCCTGGAGGATCCGGTAGACGGTCAGCTCGGCCCCGGACTCGAGGGCGTACGGCTCGCCGGTCTCCTCGTACTCGACCTGCAGCCCCGCCTCCCGCATGAGGCGGAACAGCTCGCGGGTCGAGCGGAGCGCGGGCTGCGGCGCCGCGTCCGCCTCCCCCTCGCGCACGAGCGTCATGACCCGGCGCAGGTCCGCGAGCGTCGTCCGGCCGGTCTCGGCGATGGTCTGCGCTGCCCGCACGGCGGCGGACGGGTCCGTCGCGCCGGCGTAGCGCGCGCCGTCGGCCTGGGCGATCATCGCCGAGACGCGGTGCACCGCGACGTCGTGCAGCTCGCGGACGATCTTCAGCCGCCCGCCGTGGTCGGCGTCCGCGACGGCGAGCTCCGCCGCCCGGCGCTCGGCGGCCGCGAGCCGGAGGGCGAGTCGCTTCGCGCGACGCACGGCGCGCCGCCAGAGCAGGACGAGGACGACGAGCGCCACGAGGACGACGCCCGCGACGAGGAGCACCGCGGGATCGGTCGGGATGGGCATGCCCGGAGCATACGAACGGACGGGTCTGCCGCCGGGGAGGCACAGCGCGGCACGCCGGGCGACCCGGACGCGGATCGGGAGCCCCGCGGGCTTGCTACAGTGGTCGCCGCGCGGGGCTCGCCTCCCGCCGATCCTCGATAGCTCAATTGGCAGAGCAGCCGGCTGTTAACCGGCAGGTTGTTGGTTCGAGTCCAACTCGGGGAGCTCCTCCTCCTCCAGTGCCCGCCCCGCTCGGCGTCCTGCCCGGCGCACGGGCTACCGTGGTGCCGACGGCGTCAGCCGGAGGAGCACGCCATGGCAGCAGAGACCCGGCAGGATCCCGACGCGATCTTTGTCATCGACGTCGAGTGCGGCCTCGAGGAGGACTGGGGCGAGGACGCGACCGGCGCCGACGTCCGCGTCGCCGAGCACAACGAGGCGGTGCATCCGCTCCTCGCGGCAGGGGCGCCGACCGAGTAGGACGTTGAAGCGATGCCGGCAGCGCCTCCGGACGGGCGGCCGGCGCGAGCCGTCGGTCAGGGGACCTGGATCGAGCCCGTCCGCGCCCGGTAGTCGTCACGCAGGCCGCGCACGTAGGGGTGCTCCGGCGTCGCCAGGACCTCGTCGAGGGTGCCTGCGGCCGCGACGACGCCGCGGTGCAGGACCACGAGGCGCTGGGTCGTGCGGCGCATGACCGCCGCGTCGTGGCTGACGACGACGGCCGAGAAGACCTGCTCGCCGTGCAGCTCGAAGAGGGTGTCCAGCACCCGTGCCCGGGTCGTCACGTCCACGGAGGCCGTCGGCTCGTCCGCGATCCACAGCGTCGGTCGCAGGATCAGCGACCTCGCGATCGCGACGCGCTGACGCTGTCCGGCCGACAGCTCCCAGGGGTAGCGGTCCATGATCGCGAGCGGCAGCTGCACGGCGTCGATCAGCTCCGCCGCCCGCGCTCCGGCCTCCCGGACGTCCGCGTGGCGGTCGCGCTCGAACAGCGGCTCCGTCACGTTCTCCGCGACGGTCATGCGCGCGGCCAGCGTGCGCCCGGCGTGCTGCGGGAGGTAGCCGATCTGCGCGGCGAGCGCCCGCGACACGGCCCGTCCGGGCTGCGCCGCGCGCATCCCGAGCACGTGCAGGCTCCCGCCGACCACCCGGGGGCCGCGCTCCCGGAACTTCGCGACCCGGCCCGCGAGTACGCGGGCGAGGGTCGACTTGCCGGCACCGGCCTCGCCGACGATCCCGACCATCTCGCCGGGCTCGACACGCAGGTCGACGCCGCGGACCGCCTCGTACCGGGGCGCACCCGGGTAGGCGACCGTGAGGTCCCTCGCGTGCACCACCGCGCCGTCGACCATGCCACCCCCGTCAGCGAATGCCAGGAGCGTAATTCGGGCGGCGGTCGCGGCGCGGACGCCACGCGGTCAGGCGCCGCGGAGCACCCGCCGGTCCGCCTCCACGCCGACCAGGCGCTGCCGCAGCTCGCGGAGCCGGGCCGGGTCGGCTCCCGCCTCGCTGCGTTGGAGCTGCCGCACCAGGTCGGCCTTCTGGCGCAGCAGGTGCCGGTCGACGAGCGCCGCGACGGTCGCCCTGGCGGTGCGCGTGAGGCGCTCCGCGTCGTCGCCGACGACGGGCAGCGGCAGGAAGGCGAGCTCCTGCACGATCGGCGCGACCTGCTCCCCCGCCTCCTCCGTCAGCCGCTCCAGCCAGCCGGCGCCGCCGAGGGCACCGAGCTGCGAGCCGATCGCGTCGCGCACCACGGCGAGCGTCCCGTTGTGGAAGCCGGCGCCCGTCGCCCGGTGGATCAGCTCGCCGCCCACCAGGTGCGGCACCTGCACGATCATCATCAGGGCCTCGCGCTCGAGCCGGGTCGCGGGGTCGTCCGGCAGCGACCGGAGCGACGCCGGAGGGCGCCGGGGCTCGGGAGCGGGCTCCTCCCGCCCCCGGCGCTGCTCGGGCTGCTCGCGCCGCGGCGCCCGCATCGCGCGCTGCACCTCGGCGAGGTCGAGCCCGAGCCAGCGCGCCAGCTCTCGGGCGTAGCCCGGCCGGACCTGCGGGTCGCGGATCTCGGCGACGATCGGCGCCGCCTCCCGCAGCGCCGCCGCCCGGCCCTCCACCGTGTCGAGGTCGTGCTGGTCGAGCGCGCGGCGGATCATGTACTCGAACATCGGCCGCTTGGCGTCGAGCATCGCCTGCACGGCCTCGTCACCCCTCTGCGCCCGCAGGTCGCAGGGGTCGAGCCCGTCGACGCCGACCGCGACGAAGGTGCGGGCGCTGAACCGCTGCTCCTCCGCGAACGCCCGCACCGCCGCCTTCTGCCCCGCGGCGTCCGGGTCGAAGGTGAAGACGATCTCGCCGTGGGCGTCGGTGGAGTCGCCGAGCACCCGGCGCAGCACCTTGATGTGCTCGACGCCGAACGCGGTGCCGCAGGTGGCGATCGCCGTGGTGACGCCGGCGAGGTGGCAGGCCATCACGTCCGTGTAGCCCTCCACCACGACCGCCCGGTGCTCCCGGGACATGTCCCGCTTCGCGAGATCGAGCCCGTAGAGCACCTGCGACTTGTGGTACACCGGCGTCTCGGGGGTGTTGAGGTACTTCGGACCCTGGTCGTCCTCGAGCAGCCGCCGCGCCCCGAACCCGACGACCGCACCGGTGAGGTCGCGGATCGGCCAGGTGAGCCGCCCGCGGAACCGGTCGTAGATCCCCCGGTCCCCGCTGGAGACGAGCCCGGCGGTGCTCAACTCCTGGTCGGAGAAGCCGTGGCCGCGCAGGTGCTTCGTCAGGGCGTCCCACGACTTCGGCGCCCAGCCGACGCCGAACCGGTCCGCGGCCTGCTCGTCGAACCCGCGCTCCATGAGGAAGCGCTGCCCGGGCGCCGCCTGCGCCGTCGGCAGCTGGGAGGTGAAGAACTCGGCGGCGAGGCGGTTCGCCTCGAGCAGGCGCACCCGGTTCGCGGTCTCCTCGCCGCCGCGGCCGCCGTCCTCGTAGGTGAGGGAGTAGCCGATGCGCTGCGCGAGCGACTCCACGGCGTCGGGGAAGGTGAGGTGGTCGAGCCGCATCAGGAAGGCGATCGCGTCGCCGTCCTCGCCGCAGCCGAAGCAGTGGTAGCGGCCGACGCCGGGGCGCACCGTGAAGCTCGGGCTCCGCTCGTCGTGGAACGGGCACAGCCCCTTCAGCGATCCGACGCCCGCCGACTTCAGCGCGACGTGGTCGCCGACGACCGCGGCGATGTCCGTCCGCGCGCGCACCTCGTCGATGTCGCTCGCGCGGATCCGGCCTGCCACGGCGCCGGAGTCTAGGAGGACCTGCCGACAGCGGTGCGCGCCGTCATCGTGCGGTGCGCAGGTGCAGATGCGCGGGCACGTGCTGCCGCATCAGCACCTGAGCGCCGCATCAGGCGGGTCGTCGGGCGGCCGCCCGCAGCAGCCGCCGCGCGGGGAGGCGGCGAAGCCCCACCGGGAGCGCGCGCCACGCCGGCGCCGCAGCACGGGCGACGGCGAGCAGGCGCGGGGATGCCGTGGCGACGCCGTCGGGGCGCGCGGACCCCGACAGCGAGGCGAGCGTCGCGGACGCCAGCGGCGGCATCAGCAGCCGCACCCACCACGGGGTCGCCCGCGCCGCGACGAGCGCCCGCACGACCTCGAGGGTGCCGTCGTGCCACGCGAGCGCCCGAGCCGACTCCGCGAAGGCGGCGTCGAACGCGGCCCGGTCCGCCGGCCAGGACGACGCCGGCAGCCCGAGCGCGGTCGCGACGAGGCCGTTCCGCGCGAGCAGCTCGTCGGCGAGCGGCGCGGGCATCGGCCCCCACACGGCCTCTGCGATGCGCATGGCGGTGTCGTGGATCGTGGCGGCGACCCAGAGCTGCAGGTCGGGCTCCCGGGCGTCGTAGGCGACGGGCTCGCCCGGGGCGCTGACCACCGGCCGGTGCGCGACCCCCACCGCCCGTGCGGCGCGCCGCACGAGCGCCTCGTCCCCCGCCGCGCAGACGTACACGAACTCGAGGGTGCCCCGCAGGCGCCCGAGCGGGTCCGCGGCGAAGTCGCTGTGCGCCGCGACGCCGTGCCCGACGGCCGGGTGCGCGAGCTGCAGCATCAGGGCGCGGAGGCCGCCCGCGAGCAGGACCCCCTCCAGCTGCAGCCCAGCGGCCGAGGGAATGCGGCGTGCGCGCCGGCTCAGCGGACCAGCCGTCCGTGCCAGGCGAGCGCCGACTGGTCCGTGAGGCTCGCGACCTGGTCGACGATCACGCGATGGCGCTGCCGGTCGTCGTCGGCCGCTGCCCAGTCGGCGGCGAACGCCGTGTCGAGGTGCTGCGGTGCGGCCAGCAGCGCGTCGGCGAGCTGCTGCAGCAGCTCGCGCTGCTGCACGTACACCGGGCGGCGCACGTCGTTCGCCATCACGAAGGCGGCGACGATGCCCTTGAGCGCGGCGATCTCCGCCTGGATGCCCCGCGGCACGTGCACGTCGGCCTGGAAGCGCACCAGCTCGCCGGCCGGGTGCGCCCGCCGCGTCGCCGCGGTCGCGGCGCCCGCGAAGCGCCCGATCAGCTGGCTGGTCAGGTTCTTCAGCGCGCCGTGGGCGCGGCGGGACCCGTCCCACTCCACGATCCAGGCATCCGTCGCGCGCAGCCGGTGCAGCGCCTCCACCAGCTCGTCCTGGTCGAACGCGCCGCCGACCCAGGCGTGCATCGCGCCCACGACGTCGCGCTGCGCGGCGTTCGAGCGCAGCGCGGCGACGTCGACCGAGCCCGCCACCACGGCGTCCTCGAAGTCGTGCACGGAGTAGGCGATGTCGTCGGAGAGGTCCATCACCTGGGCCTCGATGCACGGCCGGCGCTCGGGCGCCCCGGACCGCAGCCAGCGGAAGGCCGCCTCGTCCTCCGGGTAGAAGCCGAACTTGGCGCGGCCGCTCGGGTCGCCGACGGGCGCGTCGAGCCCCCACGGGTACTTGACGCTCGCGTCCAGGGATGCGCGGGTGAGGTTCAGCCCGTAGGGCCTGCCGTCGTCGCCGAACACCTTCGGCTCGAGGCGGGTGAGCAGCCTGAGCGACTGCGCGTTGCCCTCGAACCCGCCGATGGACGCCGACCACTCGTTCAGCGCCCGCTCCCCGTTGTGCCCGAACGGCGGGTGGCCGAGGTCGTGCGCGAGGCAGGCGGTGTCGACGACGTCGGCGGCGAGCCCGAGGCTGCCGGCGAGCTCGCGGCCCACCTGCGCGACCTCGAGCGAGTGGGTCAGCCGGGTGCGCGCGAAGTCGAGGCCCACGGTCGGCGACAGCACCTGCGTCTTCGCGGCGAGTCGGCGCAGCGCCCCCGAGTGCAGCAGGCGCGCGCGGTCGCGGGCGAAGTCGCTGCGGCGCGAGGAGTGCTGCTCGGGCAGCCAGCGCTCCAGGTCCGCCTCGGTGTACCCGCGGTCGGCCTGCGGGGCCTCAACCACCGCTGGAGTCCAGCTCGGCGCCCGCCAGGTGCTCCCGCCCGGCGGTGTCCAGCGTGCGGGACTCGAGCCAGCGGTCGGGCAGGGCCGGGGACTTCGGCGTGCCGGCCCGGCCGCGCTGCCCCTCGGCCGCCTCGCCCGGGTACGGCTGGTCGTGGTCGAGCTGCGCGAGCAGCCCGTCGAGCTGCTCGAGGGACTCCACCTGCGCCAGCTGCGCCCGCAGCGCGCCGCCGACGCCGTAGCCCTTGAAGTACCAGGCGACGTGCTTGCGGATGTCGCGGCAGCCGCGGTGCATCCCGCCGTCGGGGTCGTCGCCGAAGAAGTCGACCAGCAGCTCCGCGTGCCGGCGGAAGGCGCGAGCGACGTCGCCGAGGCTCGGCAGCGGCGGCCGCTCCCCCGAGCCGAACGCCGCGGCGAGGTCGCCGAAGAGCCACGGACGGCCGAGGCACCCGCGCCCCACCACGACGCCGTCGCAGCCGGTCTCCGCCATCATGCGGACCGCGTCCTCGGCGCTCCAGATGTCGCCGTTGCCGAGGACGGGCACGTCGGTGACGGCCTCCTTGAGCCGCGCGATCGCGCTCCAGTCCGCGTGCCCGGAGTAGAACTCGGCCGCGGTGCGGGCGTGCAGCGCGATCGAGGCGACGCCGACGCCCTCCGCGATCCGCCCCGCCTCCAGGTAGGTGAGGTGGTCGGCGTCGATTCCCTTGCGCATCTTCACCGTCAGCGGCAGGGGCCCGGCCGCGCGCACCGCGCGCTCGACGATGTCGCGGAACAGGTCGAGCTTCCAGGGCAGCGCGGACCCGCCGCCCTTGCGGGTCACCTTCGGCACCGGGCAGCCGAAGTTCAGGTCGACGTGGTCGGCCCGGTCCTCCTCGCGCAGCATCGTCACCGCCGCCTCGACCGTGGCGGGGTCGACGCCGTAGAGCTGCACGGACCGGGTCGTCTCCGACGGGTGGAAGCGGATGAGGCGCATCGACTCGCGGGTGCGCTCGACGAGCGCGCGCGAGGTGATCATCTCGCTGACGTAGAGCCCGGCCCCGTACTCCGCGCAGAGCCGCCGGTAGGCCGTGTTCGTGATGCCGGCCATCGGGGCGAGCACGACCGGGACGTCGAGCGTCATGGGCCCGATGGTCAGCGGGCGCGCGGGCGCGAGTGCCGTGGTCACGCCCCCATTCTCGCGGACCCTCGGACACCTCGCGGCCGGGGCCGTAGCGTCGTGGTGTGACGGATCGGCAGGTGGTGGTCGTCGGCGGCGGCGTGATGGGCGCGGCGACCGCCTGGCTGCTCGCGCGGCGCGGGGCGGACGTGCTGCTGCTCGAGCGGTTCGGCCCCGCGCACGACCGCGGCAGCTCCCACGGCGCGATGCGCAACTTCAACACCAGCTACGCGGCGGAGCCGTACGTCGCCATGCTCGTGGAGGCGCGGCGCCTGTACGGCGAGCTCGGCGCGGGCCTCATCGAGCCGGTGGGGCTGGTGCGGCACGGCGGCTCCCCGGTCTACCCGGACGTCGTCGCCGCCCTCGCCTCGGTCGGGCAGGCCGCGGAGGTGCTGCCCGCCGCGGAGGCGCAGGCCCGCTGGCCGCAGATCCGCGTCGACCGGGAGGCGCTCTGGATCCCGGAGGCCGGGCGCGTGCGGGCCGAGGACGCGTGGCGCGCGATGCTCGCGGGCGTCGAGGCGGAGGGCGGCGAGGTCCGCTTCGGCACGGCCGTCACCGGTGTGCGGGTCCTGGGTGACGACGAGGTCGAGGTGGCCACGGCGGAGGGCTGTACGACGGCGCGGCGCGCGGTGGTGACGGTCGGCGGCTGGACGGCGAAGCTGCTGGGCGACGCGGTGCCGCTGCCGGAGCTGCGGGTGACGCAGGAGCAGCCGGCGCACTTCCGGCCGCTCGACCCCGGGCTCGAGTGGCCGACGTTCATGCACGACCTGGACCGCTCGCGGCACGACGGCTGGTTGTCAGGGATCTACGGCATGCGCACCGCCGGCGAGGGGATCAAGGCCGGTTGGCACGGCACCGGCCCCGTCGTCGACCCCGACCACCGCGACCGCGCGCCGGTGCCCGCGCAGCTGGCCGCCCTGCAGGCCTACGCGCGGGCCTGGCTGCCCGGCGTGGACGCGGATGCGGCCGACCCGATCAGCTGCACCTACACGACGACGCCGACGGAGGACTTCGTGCTCGACCGCGTGGGCCCGGTCGTGGTCGGCGCGGGCTTCTCGGGGCACGGCTTCAAGTTCGCGCCCGCGGTCGGCCGGATCCTCGCGGACCTCGCGACCGACGACGCGGCGGTGCCTCCGGCCGCGTTCCGGCTGCCGGCGGCGCGGCGGCGGCTCGTCGTCTGACGAGCGGGGCCGTCAGGGGTCCGCAGGCTCCGGCACCTCGGGCAGGCAGGCGTCGCCCTCGCAGGCGGGCCCGGCGCCGGGCAGCATCGTGAACGGGACGACGCCGCTCATCGGACCGCCTCCCGCTCGTCGGCGACCTGCCTGAGCGCGCCCGCGAACACCTCGGAGGCCTGGGCGCCCGAGACCCCGTACCGGCCGTCGACGACGAAGAAGGGGACGCCGCGGATGCCGTAGGCGACCGCCTGCGCGAGGTCCGCCTGCACGTCCTCGGCGTGGCGGTGGTCCTCGAGGGCGGCGCGGGCCGCGGGGCCGTCGAGGCCGACCGACTTCGCGATCGCGACGAGGTCGTCGACGCGGCCCACGTGGCCGCCGTCGACGAAGTAGGCGCGGAAGAGCGCCTCCGCCGTCTCGAGCTGCTTCCCCTGCGCCTTGGCGAAGTGGAGCAGCTCGTGCGCGAGCAGCGTCTTCGTGTGGCGGATGTCGTCGTAGCGGTAGTCGAGCCCGACCTCGGCGGCGATCGCGGTCACCTGGTCCGTCATCGCCCGCGCCTGCTCGAGCGGGATGCCCTTGTGCCCGGACAGGAACTCGGTCGCGCTGCCCTCGAAGTCCACCGGGGTGTCGGGCGACAGCTCGAAGGAGTGGTACTCGACCTCGACCGGCACGCCCGAGGCGGCCGCGCCGGCCTCGAACCTCCGCTTGCCGATGTAGCACCAGGGGCACGCGACGTCGGACCAGACGTCGACCTTCACGGGATCCGTCACGACCGGGCGAACCGCGCTGCCGCGCGGCGCATTCCCCCCGAGCGCCCGTTCGGCCGCCGCCCCGTTAGCGTGGCGGCGTGGGCACCGAACGCGTCGTCGCCGCGGCTGAGCGGCTGGGCATCGACGTCGAGGTCGTGCAGCGCCCGGCCGCCGACTCGCGCGAGGCCGCGGCGGCGCTGCTCGGTCTCCCGCCGTCCGGGGTCGTGAAGTCGCTCGTGGTCGGTCGCAGCGACGGCACCTTCCTCTTCGCGCTGGTGCCCGGGGACCGGCAGATCGCCTGGGCGGGGCTGCGCGCGGCGGTGGGCGTGAACAGGCTGCGGCTGCCGAGCGCGGACGAGGCGCGGGAGGCGACCGGCTACGAGCGGGGCACGATCACGCCGCTCGGGTCGGCGCACGCCTGGCCGGTGTTCGCGGACGAGCGGATCGCCGGGCGGATCGCGATGGGGGCGGGCGAGCACGGGTTCAGCGCGTTCGTCGACGCGGCCGCGCTGCTCGCCGCCCTGGACGCGACGGTCGCCGACATCAGCGCCTGACGCCGCGTCGTCGCCCTCCGGCCGATGACGGAGGCCCTCGCGATCCTGCTCCTGCCCGTGCCGGGTGAGGACGACATGCGCGCGACGGACGATCGGGCCCCAGGCCCGGGCGAGACGGCTCGAGCCGCGATGTGCAGGTGCTCGCGGCGGTCAGCCGCAGAGGCTGAGGCCCGCCTCGCCGCGACTGAAGCGGACGAAGCGGCGAGCGCCCCGTCCGGTCCGGGTGATGAGCAGGTGCACCGGCGTCGGCGTGCGCTCGAAGAGCGCCAGCAGCCGGGCGCCCGACCGCTGCTCGGGCTCCAGCTCGCGGGCGACGTACCGCTCGTACGCGTCGAGGTCGCCGCGCGCGGCCGCGGCTCCCGAGGCCGCGCCGGAGCGGAGGGCGAACGAGATGCCCTCCCGCGTCCAGGGCTCGAGGAGCCCGGCGGCGTCGCCGGCCACGACCACCCTGCCCCGGCGGACCGGGGAGCCCGGCGTGCGCCAGCGGGTGAGGTGGCCGGACTCGTGGAGCCGCTCGCGGTCGGCCAGCCCGAGCCCGTCCAGCAGGCGCGCCAGGTAGGCGCGGGTGGCCGCACCCTCCCCCTTGCGCTGGATCACGCCGACGGTCAGTCGGTCGCCCTTCGGGAAGACCCAGCCGTAGGTGCCCGGGTCGCGACCCCAGTCGAGGTGCACCCGGCCGTCCCACTCCCGCCCGGTCCCGGCGAGCTCGACCTCGAGCCCGAGGTCGCTGCGCGCGATCCGCACCCCGACGTGCCGCGCGGTCGTGCTCGCGGAGCCGTCCGCGCCGATGACGGCCGCGGCCCGTTCGACCCCGCCGGAGGTGCGCACCGCCACCTCGTCGCCCGTCTCCACCAGCCCGGTGACGCGCACGTGGTCCCGGAACCGGGCTCCGGCGGCGACCGCCGCGTCGACGAGCGCCTGGTCGAGCACCTCCCGGCGTGCGAGGGCGAGGAAGGGCCGTCCGCTGCGGATGCGGCGCGCTTCACCGCCCCGCAGCGAGAAGGACGCCGTGGCGACCCGGCGCTCCACAGCGCCGAGCGCCGCGGGCGGCAGCAGGTCGAGGGACGTGCCGAGCAGTCCGCCGCCGCAGGTCTTGTACCTCGGGAAGCGGGCGGCGTCGAGCAGCAGCACCCGCGCACCCCGTTCCGCGGCCACGCGCGCGGCGGTCGAGCCGGCGGGACCCGCGCCGACGACGACGACGTCCCACCGCTCCCCCACGGGTGGATTGAACCGCACGGCGCCTCCGAGCGCGACGCGGTCAGGCGGGCGCGGAGAAGCGGGTCGTCACGCCGGGCGAGAAGAGCACGGAGTCCGGCGCGCGCTCGGCGAGCGCCGGGAAGCCCGCGGCGGCGAGCAGCTCGTCGTCGAGGTCCAGCAGCTCGGCCGACCGCAGCGGCCACGCCTCGTGCTCGTTGCGCCAGTAGCGGGTCGCCCCGAGGTGGTGCACGTGCATCGCCCACCGCGCCGTGAGGAACGCGGCCAGGGGGTCCGCCTCCACCGGTCCGCCGAGCCGGACCCGGATCCGGGTGCGGGGCCGGGTCGCGCCCTCGAGCCGCTCCGAGGAGTAGGCGAGCACGTCCCCCTCGCGGCGGGCGCGCATCCGCGCCCAGCGGTACGGGAGCCCGAGGCCGACCCGGGCCGCGAGCACCGGCAGCAGGTGCTGCGCGTCGAGGCTGCGGAAGACGACGCTGCGCCGCCCGCGGTCGTCCACCGCGTAGAGCCGCACGTTCGTCTCGAGGAAGGTGCCGAGCCACGGCACGACGGGCAGCGGCGGGAAGGCCGTCCGCTCGAGCCGGAACGGGATCAGCCCGACCCAGCTCGCGCCGTCGTCGGTCGTGTCCGGGCGCGTCCCCTCGGGCAGCCAGGGCGCGACCTCGGCCGGGTCCACCCGCCAGTGCAGGAAGACCGCGTCGGCCCAGTGCTGGCGGATCACCGCGCGCCCGGGCAGCGGCCGCGCCGCGCCGATCGACTCCGCTCGCTCGACCACGCCGCCAGTCAACCGCGCCGCGCCTGCGCATCCGGGCGCGTTCCGGACATCCGGGCCCGCCGGGGCGCGGCCGGATGTCCGCAACGGACCCGGCTCGGCGTCACGCCCCGATCAGAGCCGCGCCCAGGTAGCTGCGGAGGCGGTCGAGGCCGACTCGGTCCTGCTGCATCGTGTCGCGCCCGCGCACGGTGACCGCCTGGTCGTCGAGCGAGTCGAAGTCGACGGTGATGCAGAACGGGGTGCCGATCTCGTCCTGCCGGCGGTACCGGCGGCCGATGGCACCGGCGTCGTCGAACTCGACGTTCCACTCGCGGCGGAGGTCGGCGGCGACCTGCTTCGCGAGCGGCGAGAGGCGCTCGTTGCGGCTGAGCGGCAGCACCGCGGCCTTCACGGGGGAGAGCCGCGGGTCGAGGCGCAGCACCGTGCGCTTGTCGACGCCGCCCTTCGTGTTCGGCGCCTCGTCCTCCGCGTACGCGTCGACGAGGAAGGCCATCAGCGCACGGGTCAGCCCGAACGCCGGCTCGATCACGAACGGCGTCCAGCGCGTGTTCTGCGCCTGGTCGAAGAACGACAGGTCCTTGCCCGAGGCCTCCGCGTGCGTCCGGAGGTCGAAGTCGGTGCGGTTCGCGACGCCCATCAGCTCGCCCCACTCGCTGCCGGTGAAGCCGAAGCGGTACTCCACGTCGACCGTGCGCTTGGAGTAGTGCGACAGCTTCTCCCGCGGGTGCTCGTACAGCCGGAGGTTGTCCGCGGCGATGCCGAGCTCCGTGTAGAAGCGGTACGACTCGTCGATCCAGTACTGGTGCCAGGTCTCGTCGGTACCCGGCTCGACGAAGAACTCCATCTCCATCTGCTCGAACTCGCGGGTGCGGAAGATGAAGTTGCCGGGGGTGATCTCGTTGCGGAAGCTCTTGCCGATCTGGCCGATGCCGAACGGCGGCTTCATCCGCGACGCCTGCACGACGTTCGCGAAGTTCACGAAGATGCCCTGCGCCGTCTCGGGCCGCAGGTAGTGCATCCCCGCCTCGTCGTCGACCGGGCCGAGGAAGGTCTTCATCAGGCCGGAGAACGCGCGCGGCTCCGTCCACGAGCCCGGCTGGCCGGTCTCCGGGTCGCGGATGTCGGCGAGGCCGTTCTCCGGCGGGTGGCCGTGCTTCGCCTCGTACGCCTCGATCAGGTGGTCGGCGCGGTACCGCTTGTGCGTGTGGAGGCTCTCGACCAGCGGGTCGCTGAACACCTCGACGTGGCCGGAGGCCTCCCACACCTGACGCGGCAGGATCACAGCTGAGTCGAGGCCGACGACGTCGTCGCGGCCCTGCACCATCGTGCGCCACCACTGGCGCTTGATGTTCTCCTTCAGCTCGACCCCGAGGGGCCCGTAGTCCCAGGCGGAGCGGGACCCGCCGTAGATCTCCCCCGACTGGAAGACGAAGCCCCGCCGCTTGGCGAGGGCGATGACGCTGTCGAGCGAGCTGGCGGCCACGGATCTCCCGTCCTGGACCCCGCAGGCTGCGGGGTCGCTGTGTCGGTCCGAGAGCCTAGCGGCGGAGCGCCTCGGGACCCGGACCGGTCGCGGTCACCGAGGTGCGGTCATCAGGTGCAGTTGTGGCCGCACGGCGCACCGCAACTGCACCTGAGGACCGCAGGAGCAGGATGTCCCGGTGACGGAGCGGCGCACCACGGCGACGGCGCGGCGGATCCTGGTGGCCGGCTCCTCCGGCAGCGGCAAGACGACGCTCGCCGCCAGGATCGCGACGCTCAACGGCGTGCCGCACGTCGAGATCGGCGCCCTGCACTGGCGGGCCGGCTGGACGCCGAGCGCGACCTTCGAGGCGGACGTCGCCGGGCTGGTCGCCGGTGGGGCCTGGATCACCGAGCTGCAGTACCGCCGGGTGCTGCCGGTGCTCGCCTCACGGGCGGAGCTGCTGATCTGGCTCGACCTGCCCCGGCCGCTCGTCCTGGTGCGGGTCGTGCGCCTCGCGGCCGAGCGCTGATGCGGCCCCCAGGTGCAGTTGCGGTCGCACGAGGCACCGCAACTGCACCTGAGGACCGCACGAGCGGGGCGGAAAGCGGTCAGCGGGCGGCGGTCGGCGCGTCGACCGCCGCGCCGAAGCGGCGCTCGCGGTCCGCGTACTGCGCGATCGCGTCCCAGAGGTGGGTGCGGCGGTAGTCGGGCCACAGGGTGTCCTGGAACACCATCTCGGCGTAGGCGGACTGCCACAGCAGGAAGTTGGAGGTCCGCTGCTCCCCCGACGAGCGGACGAACAGGTCGACGTCGGGCATGTCGGGGAGGTACAGGTGCCGCGCGATCGTCTTCTCGGTGATCGCGTTCGGCTTCAGCCGGCCGGCCGCGACCTCCGCCGCGACCTGCCGCACCGCGTCCTGGATCTCGACGCGGCCGCCGTAGTTGATGCACATCGTCAGCGTGAGCGTGCGGTTGTCGCGGGTCAGCTGCTCCGCGCTCCGCAGGTCGCCGATCACCGTGCGCCACAGCCGCGGCGTGCGCCCGGCCCAGCGGATGCGCACCCCCCACTCGTTCAGCTGCTCGCGCCTGCGGCGCAGCACGTCGCGGTTGAATCCGAGGATGAAGCGCACCTCGTCGGGCGAGCGCGTCCAGTTCTCCGTCGAGAAGGCGTAGGCCGACAGGTGCTCGACCCCGGCCTGGAGGGCGCCCGCGACCACGTCGAGCAGCGCCGCCTCCCCCGCCCGGTGCCCCTCGATGCGCGGCAGGCCCTGCCGGTTCGCCCAGCGCCCGTTGCCGTCCATCACCACCGCGACGTGCTTCGGCACCCGCGCGAACGCCGGCGGGTGCTCGCCCGTCCAGTCGACGGGGCGGATCGGATCCAGCTGCACGCGCGCCATCAGCCCTCGCCTCCGCCCGGGGTCACGCGCTCGCCGCCGGCAGGCGCGGGGCGCGGTCGAGGTGCCCGAGGGACTTGAGGCCGCGCTCGAGGTGGAACTGCACGTAGGCGGCGATGACGCCGGAGGCCTGGCCGCGCGTGCGCTGCGCCGCCGCGTCGGCGACGTCCCACTCCCCCGACAGCAGCGCGCCGAGCAGCTCGATTGTCTCGACGGACAGGCGCGGCACGCCGGGCGGGGCGACCTCGTCGGCGACGACCCCGCCGAGCTGCGCGACGAAGGCGGTGTGCGGACCGGGCGCCCCGGTGACGGCGCAGTCGCCGAAGGTCGGCGCCCAGCCCGCGATCGACAGCGCCCGCAGCAGGTAGGAGTCGAGGATCAGCGCGGGGTCGTGGTCCTGCCGCGCGAGCGAGCGCAGCGCCCCGATCAGCAGCAGGTACTGCGGCTGCGACGCCTCGTCGGTCAGCCGGTCCGCGGTCTCGAGGATCACGTTCGCAGCCGTGAAGCCCGCGTAGTCGGTCGCGATCGACGCGCCGTAGGTGCCGATCGACTCGGCCTGCTGGATCACGTCGAGGCTGCGGCCCTCGTAGCACTGCAGGTCGACGACCATCGCCGGCTCGAGCCGCGCCCCGAACCGGCTCGAGGTGCGGCGCACGCCCTTCGCGACCGCGCGGATCTTGCCCCGCCGCCGGCCCAGCATCGTCACGATGCGGTCGGCCTCGCCCAGCTGGTGGGTGCGCAGCACGACGGCCTCGTCACGGTAGGTGGGCACGGCACCATTCTCGCGCCGCGCGCCGACACCCGGCTCCCACCGCATCCTGCGGTTCGCCGTGTAGCCAGGAGGGGCGCGGGAGCGACCCGTGCGCGCACACGGAGGGAGCGGCCATGGCAGGACTGTTCGACAAGGCGAAGGACGCGCTGAACAGCGACAAGGGCGAGAGCACGAGCGACTCGGTGCTCGACAAGGCGGCCCGCTTCGCCGACGAGAAGACCGGCGGCAAGCACACCGACAAGATCGAGCAGGCGCGCGACGCCGCCGACGACCGGGTCGGGAACGAGGGCTCGCAGCAGGGCCGCACGACCGACCCGACCACGAGCCGCGACCGGATGTAGGCGGACGACCGTCGGGCGGTGGCGCGGGGCCGCGTCGCCGCCCGACGGTCAGGCGGCCAGCGGGTAGGCCCGCGCCTCATCGAGCGAGGCGAACCGGTGGATGCTCGAGATCGAGCCGTTCCGGAGCCCGAAGGACGAGAAGACGGTGACCGGCGTGCTCGTGCCGTCGCTGTCCCAGGTCGCATCCTGCTCCACCACGATGCCTCCCGGCACGTCGTAGCAGTCCCGCGGCATCAGCCGCACCCCCGCCGTCTCCACCCATCGGCGCATCTCGTCGCGTCCTGCGGCCTCGCCCTTGGGGCCGCTGACGACGACGTCCTCGGTGCAGGCGGCGGCAGCAGTGGCGCCGTCCTTGTTGTTCACCGCGACGTGCCAGATGACGATGACGGAATCGAGGGTCGAAGTCGTGAGCGTCATGGGCCAAGGGTGCCGGACGTGCGGCCGACCCGCCAGGACCGTTCACGGAATGTTCGCCCTGCGGCGCCGATGTTCGCGATCGACGAACGGTGGAGGGGCTGCGCGGCCCGATCCTGCCCCGACTTCCGCGGGCACCGCCGAATGGTCGCGGCCGACGCCCGCGGGCCGGGAAGGTCTCAAGCCCCGGCCCGCAGGCCGCGATCAGACGAGGGCGAGCTCGCCGACCTGCGACCGCACCGCGCGGTTGACGCTCGAGACGATCGCCTTCAGGGACGCGGTCGCGATGTCCCCGTCGATCCCGACGCCCCAGAGCCGGACGCCGTTCACCTCGAGGTCGACGTAGGCGGCCGCGCGGGCGTCGCCGCCGGCGCTGAGCGCGTGCTCCACGTAGTCGTAGAGCGAGATCCGGAACCCCTGCTCCCCCATGACCTTGAGGAACGCGTCGACCGGGCCGTTGCCGCGCGACTCGACGTCCCGCACCTCGTCGTCGACGCGCAGCCGGACGCCGAGCTCGACGTCGCCGCTCATCTCGCTCGACGTGCGGGTGCGCAGCACCTCGAAGCGGCCCCACTTGGCCGACGGCTCCGGGTTCGGAAGGTACTCGTCCTCGAACGCCGCCCAGATCTGGTCGCTCGTCACCTCGCCGCCCTCGGCGTCCGTCTTGGCCTGCACGACGCCGGAGAACTCGATCTGCAGCTTGCGCGGCAGGTCGAGGGCGTGGTCGGTCTTCAGCAGGTACGCGACGCCGCCCTTGCCGGACTGCGAGTTGACGCGGATCACGGCCTCGTAGCTGCGGCCGAGGTCCTTCGGGTCGACCGGCAGGTAGGGCACGGCCCACTCCAGCTCGTCGACCGGCTTCCCGGCGACCTCGGCGGCCGCAGCCATCGCCTCGAAGCCCTTCTTGATCGCGTCCTGGTGGCTGCCCGAGAACGCCGTGTAGACGAGGTCGCCGGCCCAGGGGCTGCGCTCGTGGACGCGGAGCTGGTTGCAGTGCTCGGCGGTGGCGCGGATGCGGTCGAGGTCCGAGAAGTCGATCTGCGGGTCGATGCCCTGCGTGAACAGGTTGATGCCGAGGGCGACCAGGTCCACGTTCCCGGTGCGCTCGCCGTTGCCGAACAGGCAGCCCTCGATGCGGTCCGCGCCCGCCAGGTATCCCAGCTCCGCCGCCGCGATCGCGGTGCCGCGGTCGTTGTGCGGGTGCAGGGACAGGATCACGTGCTCGCGGTGGTCGAGGTGCCGGTTCATCCACTCGATCGAGTCGGCGTAGACGTTCGGCGTCGCCATCTCGACGGTGGCGGGCAGGTTGATGATCACGTTGCGCTCCGCGGTGGGGACGAACACCTCCATCACGCGGTTGCAGACCTCGGCCGCGAACTCGAGCTCGGTGCCCGTGTAGGACTCGGGCGAGTACTCGTAGTAGACGGTCGTCTCCGGCACCGTCGCCTCGTAGCGCTTGCAGATCCGCGCGCCCTCGACCGCGATGTCCACGATGCCCTGCCGCCCGGTGCGGAAGACGACGTCGCGCTGCAGCACGCTCGTGGAGTTGTACAGGTGCACGATCGCCTGCTTCGCGCCCCGGATCGACTCGTAGGTGCGCGCGATGAGGTGCTCGCGCGCCTGCGTCAGGACCTGGATCGTGACGTCGTCGGGGATCGCCCCCTCCTCGATCAGCGAGCGGACGAAGTCGAAGTCGGTCTGGCTGGCCGACGGGAAGCCGACCTCGATCTCCTTGTAGCCCATGCGCACGAGCAGGTCGAACATGATCCGCTTGCGCTCGGGGCTCATCGGGTCGATCAGCGCCTGGTTGCCGTCGCGGAGGTCGACGGCGCACCAGCGCGGCGCCCGCTCGATGCGGTTCGCGGGCCAGGTGCGGTCGGTCAGGTCGACGCGGAACTGGTCCAGGTAGGGGCGGTACCGATGCACGGGCATCGGGGACGGCTGCTGCCGGTTCTGCATGGGAGTGCTTCCTTCATCTCTCGTCGGGGTGCGGCCAGCGCGAGACTCCGCGACGAGGAGGGCCGGTGGTCTAGGCCTCGTCGCGGCGGCGAAGGAGGAGGAGCGCCGAGAGCATGGCCGCACCCTACCAGCCGGAGATCCGGGCGGGCCGGTCCATGTCGGCACCGGCACGATGGACGCGTGAACCCTCTCCGCGCCCTGAACGACGCGCTGCAGCGCACCACCGGCCTGCGGGTGACGAGCCCCGCGGCCGTCCCGCCGCCCGCCGAGCCGCGACCGCCCCGCGGCCCGGAGGACCGCCTCGTGACCGCCCCCGTCTTCCTCATCTCCAGCGTGCGCTCCGGGTCGACGCTGCTGCGCGCCGTGCTCGACAGCCACTCGCAGGTCTGCGCGCCGATCGAGCTGCATCAGCGGCGGCTGCACGTCACGATGTCGACGCCGCCGGCGGAGCAGGCCATGACGGCGCTCGACCTGAACAGCGCCGACCTCGAGCACCTGCTCTGGGACCGCCTGCTCCATCGCGAGCTGCAGCGCAGCAGCAAGCGGATCGTGGTCGAGAAGACGCCGAGCAACGTGTTCGCGATGGGCAGGCTGACGACCTGCTGGCCGGACGCGCGGTTCGTGTTCCTGCTGCGCCACCCCCTGTCGGCCGCGCGCTCGTGGCACGAGAGCAAGCCGGCGGAGCGCCCCATGCCCGCCGCGATCGAGCACGTCGGCCGCTACACGCGGGCGGTCGAGTCGGCGCGGAAGCGGCACCCGGGGCACTCGCTCCGGTACGAGGACCTGGTCGCCGACCCGGAGACGGAGACGAGGCGCCTCTGCGAGTTCCTCGGGGTGCCCTGGGAGGAGTCGATGCTCGACTACGCGGCGGTCGAGGGCGGCCGCGAGGGCGAGTTCGTCAAGGGCATCGGGGACTGGTCCGACAAGATCCGCAGCGGCCGCATCCAGGAGGGCAGGCCGCTGCCCGCGGCCGACGAGGTCCCGCCCGCGCTGCGGGCCGTGGCGGGCGCGTGGGGCTACCCGGTGCCCTGAGCGGTCGTCCGAGCGGTCGCGCTCACCGATCCGCTCCGGCTGCCGCCGGCGCCTCGGGCCGCAGCGCGTCGACGATGCGGCGCGCGCCCCGCAGCACCGGCTCGGGCAGGTACGCCCGCGCGACGGCCACGGTCACCGCGGGCAGCGCGACCGCGTCCGGGACCGCGAGGACCTGCGTGCGGTGCTCCGGCTTGAACTTCTCCTTGTAGGCGGCCAGCGAGCGGAAGCCGTAGGCGGGCTCGAGCCGGCGCGCGATCACGGCCAGCAGGCGCTCGACGCGGTCCTCGCCCTGCTCGTCGACGCCCGACAGCGGCGCGACCGACAGGCTCACGAACTCGAGCCCGCGCTGCTGCGCGATGCCGATCACGCTGGCGATCAGGAACTCCATCACCCCGTTCATCGAGACCGGGTCGCGGCGCATGAAGTCGAGCGTGAGCCCGACGAGCTCCCCGTCCCGCCACGTCGGCAGCCAGGAGGTCACGGCCTCCACGCGGTCGCCCGGCCCGACGGCGAGCATGAGGCGCACCTCCGGGTCCTCCAGCTCGGCCTGGCCGCCGAGGGTGAAGCCCAGCTCGGGCAGCCGCCGCTCCGCGACCCACTCCTCGCTGATCGCCTCGATGCGCGTCCGCTGCACGAGCGGGAGCGACGCCCAGTCCGTCCACATCGCGCGGACCCCGGCCCGATCGGCGCGGTTGAAGGAGGACCGGACGTCCTGCCAGTGCTTGCCGCGCATGGTGAACGCGCCGGGGTCGATGATCGTGTCCTCGCCGACCTCGACGGTCGCCCAGGCGGCGCCCGGGCCGCCGAGCGCGGCGGCGAACTCGGGGCGCACGGCGTAGAACGCGGGGATCAGCCCGCGGTCGTCGCAGTGCAGCGCGAAGGCGCGGGCCGCGTCGTCGGCGCCCTCGGCGGGGCCGGCCGGCTCGCCGACGGTGAGGGCCACGCCGCCGGCGTCCCGGTACGCGATCGCGTGGGCGCCGTCCGGGCTGAACCAGGTGCGGTTCCCGGCCCAGGTCGTCATCCAGCCGATCGAGCCGTTCGAGCCCTCGCGCAGCAGCGCCCGCAGCCGCTCCTGGTCGCGGGGCGTCGTGGTGCGTCGGACGCTGAGCGCGACGCCCGCGACCGCGACCAGCAGGACGGTCCAGAACGCGGCCCCGATGCCGCCGCTGAGCAGGTCGGCGACGGGGCCGACCGGCACGATCTCCGGTCGCCGGAAGCGCAGGAACCCGGTGGGCACGAACCGCTGGGGCAGGTCGAGCAGCAGCTGCGCGGCTGTGGGCGTCGGGTGGAACTGGCCGCGGACCAGCAGGCCGACCAGCAGCCAGGCGCCGATGCCGATGCCGGCCGCCGCCACGACCGAGGCCCCGCCGACGACGAGCGCGCGCCGCGTCGGGAGCACCCCGCACCACCTCCGGCCGAGGAAGGAGGCCACCGCGACGGCGAGCGGCACGAGCACGGCCAGCACCGACTGCACCGTGACGGCCGCGCGGAGGTCCTGCACCTGGTCGGGGTCGCCGAGGACCGGGAGGAGGCCGTAGTAGACCGCGCCGAGCACCGCGAGCAGCCCGCCGACCGCGGTGGCGGCCCACGCCCCCACGGCACGGCCCTGGAGCACGGCGGCCGCGGCGACCAGCAGGACCAGCAGCGGCAGCACGCTGAGCAGGAGGGGGCCCGGTCCGTTCAGGTGCGCGAGCCGCGCCGCCTCGAGGCAGCGGGCGGCGGTCGGGTCCGCGGCGCAGCGCTCGCGGACCCCCGCCGCGAAGGGAAGGGGGTCGTGGAAGAGCCGGCCGAGCGGGCGCAGCAGCCCGTACCCGCGCGGCTGCACCGCCGCGATGAAGGGCCCGACCGCGGACACGGCGATGCCCGCGGCGAGCAGCGTCCGCGACTCGTGGCTGGAGCTGCGGGGGAAGACCGGCCGGGCGGAGCGCCGGGTCATCACCGCGCCGGCGACGAGGCCGACGAAGGCGCCCGCGAGGTGGTCCAGGTCCTCCGGCTGGCCGGAGTAGAGCAGCAGGACCACGAGCGCGGTGAGCCCGATCAGGCGGATGCGCCGGCGCCAGAGCGGCCCGCACCAGGCGCTGCCGGCCAGCAGCACGCCGAGCACCGGGGTCTCGGGCTGCAGCGTCGCGAGCGTGATCGGCGGGGTCGTCCAGACGCCGCGGGCGAGCAGCCCCGCCGCCTCCAGGCCGACGCCGAGCAGGCCCCCGCCGATGCCGGTGAGGAGCCAGAGGCCGAGCACGCGCCCGTGCCCGACGAGGCGTTCGAACCCGCCGACCACCAGCACCAGCGCGGCGAGGACGAGGATCAGCTCGACCGGCCCGCTCGCGAGCAGCAGCGACCCGAGCAGCGTGCCGACCCGGCCCTCCTCGACGAGGGCGCGGACGCTGAGCCCGAACGCCTGCCGCGTCCCGGCGTCGGGGCCGAGGAGGGACCGCGTCGCCACGGCGACGACCAGGGTGACGGCGGCGAGCGCGATCCCGACCGCGCGGTCCCGTGCCCAGCGCCTCATGCCGGCAGCCTCCACCACGACGTCAGCTGCTGGAGCCCCCAGGACAGGCCGGCGCTGCCGGTGTTCCAGTTGTGGGCGAGGGCCGGGAAGACGCGGTAGGAGGTGTCCATCCCGACGCTGCGCGACGCCTTCGCGAGCTGCGGGGCGTCGGCGCCGTAGCGCTTGTCCAGGCCGCCCACGCTGTAGATCGCGCGGGTCCGCGCGTAGTGGCCGATGCGGTGCATGACCGCGATGGGCTTCGCCGCCTCGTAGGCCGCCCGGCTCCCCCCGAAGCCGACCGCGATCGTGTGCGCGACCGAGCGGTTGAAGGGCGCGAGCTCCGGTGACACCGCGATGAACGAGCTGAAGATGCCGGGGTGCTCGGTGCCGAACTGCACGGCGCAGGTGCCGCCCTCCGAGAAGCCGGCCACGGTCCACTCCTTGCGGCTCGCCGCGACGGGCAGGTGGTCGAGGATCCAGTGCCGCACGTCGACGGTGACGTAGGTGGCGACGTTCCCGAGGCGGGAGTCGAGGCACATCGGGTTGGCGGAGTAGGACCCCAGCTGGTCCGGCACGACGACGACGGGTGCGACGCCCTCGTGCTGCGCCGCGATCGCGTCGAGCGTCTTCTGCAGGCCGCCGGCGAGGAAGACGTCCGACGGGCCGCCGGGTTCCCCCGAGAAGGCGATGACGACGGGCAGTCGCGGCGGGTGCGCGACCCGAGCGGCGGGCGGGAGGTAGACCCAGGCGGCGCGGCCGTGCCAGTGGGAGACCGTGCCGGGGATCTGCTCGGTCCCGACGGTGCCCGTCCGCGGCATGTCGGCCGGCGGCCGCCACGTCGCCAGCGAGCGGTCCTGGCCCGCGGCTTCGTCGAAGGCCAGCGACCCGACGCCGGTGTCGCCGAACGCGTCGCCGAGCGTCGGGTAGTAGGCGACGTCGCGGTTGATCATCATCGCGGAGGCCGCGAGCACCGCCGGGATCGCCACGACCGCGAGCGCCTTCCGCCACCAGCGCGTGCGCACCAGGTTCACGACGGCGACGCCGACCCCTGCGCCGCCCGCGGCGGCCGCGGCGCGGATCACCGTGGAGGCCGCGACGCCGAAGACGTCCTGCACGTCGACGACCTGCCAGACGGCGACGAGCCCGACGGCGGCGCCGATGCCCGCCGCGAGCGCGGTCCAGCCGATCCGCGTCCGCGTCCGGCCCGCCGTGCCGGGGCGCGGCAGCACCAGCACGACCACCAGCAGGGCGGCGACGACGTAGACCGCCGCCAGCACGCCGACGTCCTCGATCGGGATCGAGCGCAACCACCCGGGCACCGGGGTCTCCTTCCGTCCTGCGTCCCCATCGCGGGGCCGCGTGATGGTGCCGCCCGCCGGTGCTGAGCGGGGCAAGCGACGCCCATGCGGACCCTATGGAACGGCTCGGAGCACCCTGAGGCGACCAGGGCGACGTGTGCTAGCGCTCAAGCATCTCGCAGGGGATGTCGGCCGGCCTCGTCCGGTGCCTTCGGCGCGCGTTCAGCCGCCGTGCGCGTGCACGACCAGCTGGACGCGGTCGCGCAGGCCCAGCTTCGCGAGCACCCGCGACAGGTGGGTCTTCACGGTCGCCTCGCTGACGTACTCGTGCGCGGCGATCTCCGCGTTCGAGAGCCCGCGCCCCGCGAGCTCGTAGATCTCGCGCTCCCGCGGGCTGAGCGCCGCGAGCCGGTCGTCGTCCCGGCTCCGGTTCGAGCCGAAGGTCTCGAGCAGGTGCCCGATCGCGGCCGGCGCGATGACCGCGGCGCCCGCGTGCACGGTGCGGACGGCGGCGAGCAGGAACTCCGGACGGGCGTCCTTCAGCACGAAGCCGGAGGCGCCGGCCCGCAGCGCCCGGGCGGCCGCCTCGTCGAGGTCGAAGGTGGTGAGCACGAGCACCCGTGGCCGCTCCCCCGCCGCGGCGATGCGCTCGGTGGCGGCGACGCCGTCCATCCGCGGCATCCGGATGTCCATCAGCACGACGTCCGGATCGGTGCGCTCGACCTCGGCGAGCGCGGCGGCGCCGTCCGCCGCCTCCCCCACCACCTCGATGTCGGGCTGCGAGTCGAGCAGCATCCGCAGGCCCGAGCGGAACAGCGCCTGGTCGTCGGCGAGGACGACGCGGATCGGTGCACCGGTCCCGTCGTCAGCCACGGGAGCCGGTCGCCTCGGCGGGCGCGAAGAGCGCGAGCAGGGGGTTCGGCTGCGCCTCGGGCGGCGTCGGCGCCGCCGCTGTCGGCTCGTCTGCGGCGAGGGGCAGCGCGACCCGGACGCGGAACCGGCCGTTCGAGCCGACGCCCGCGCTGCAGTCCCCGCCCGCGTCGACCGCCCGCTCGCGCATGCCGAGCACCCCGTGGCCCGCGCGCTCCGTGGCCCCGAGCGCCTCGTCGGGCACGCCGTTCGTCACCGTGAGCACGACCTGCCGCTCGCCCCAGTCGACCTCGAAGCCGACGGGCCGGGCGCGGTCGCCGTGCCGCATCGCGTTCGTCAGCGCCTCCTGCGCCACCCGGTAGAGCGCGATGCCGGGGTCGCGCTCCATGCGCCGGGGCTCGCCGTACACGGCCTCCTCGACCTCGACGCCCAGACCCCGGACCCCTTCGACGAGCGCCGCGAGGTCCGCGGGGCCGGGCACGACCCCGGCGTCGCCGCTGGTGCGGAGGTCGTGCAGCATCGTGCGCACCTCGCCGAGCGCGCGCCGGGCGGTGTCGCTGATCGACTCGAGCGCGGGGGCGACCGTCTCGGGCTTCGTCTCCGCGGCGAAGCGGGCGCCGTCGGCCTGCGCGATCACGACGGCGAGCGAGTGCGCGACGACGTCGTGCACCTCGCGCGCGATCCGGTTGCGCTCGAGCTCGACGAGCACGTCGCGCTCGGCGGCCTCGCCGCGCTGCGACGTCTCCGCGAGCGCGACCTGCAGCGTCGAGGCCTCCCGGAGCTGCCGCACGACCCAGCCGATGCCCGCGGCCCCGCCGCCCAGGGCGAGCACGATGACGAAGCTCGGCAGCCCGGAGTTCAGCAGCGCCAGGAGGGCGTCGAGGCCGAGCAGCGACCAGCCCGCGATCCGGATGCGCCGGTCGTCGCTCAGGGACGTGCCGAGCACGACGAACCACGCGGTCGCGGACGCCAGCACGCCGCCCGAGTTGACGGGTGTGCCGTTCGCCGCCCCGAAGAGGACGATGATCAGCGCGAGCAGCGAGAGCGCGAGCGCGAGCACCGGTCGGGTGCGCCAGAAGACGAGGACCAGGACGGCCGGGATCGCGTAGACGAAGGCGAGCCCGCCGTTGCGGCCCAGCTCCGAGGTCCAGATCGTCCAGAAGCACAGGGTCGCGCTCAACGCCGCGACGAGGGTCCGGAAGGTCCGATTCGTCAGCGGGACGCGGAGGAGGCGGGTGATCACGGCGACAGAGTAGGGATCGAGCAGGCCCGTCGAACCATTCGGACTCGCGAATCATCCTCGCAGCGGACCCTGATCCACCTCGCGGGGCTGCTGCGCGACACGGGTGGCCCGATCGACTGCCGTCATGCGCATCGCGATCGTCGTCGACTACTCCCTGGACCTGATCGGCGGGGCGCAGCGCGCCGCGCTGAACGAGGCGACGGCCCTGCTGCAGGCGGGGCACCACGTCCTCGTCGTCGGGCCGCGGCCCGCCCGGTCCCTCGAGGTCGCAGGCGCCTCGGTGCTCTGGACGGACGGCCGCCGGCTGCCCGCCCTCGACTTCCCGCTCGTCGCGGACGACGCGGCGCTCCGCGACCGGCTCAGGGCTCGCTTCCGGGCGGAGCGGATCGACGCCGTGCACCTGCACAGCGAGTTCGGGCACGCCGCGGCGGCCCGTGCGGCGGCCGCGCGGCTGGGGCTCCCGGTCGCGCACACGGTGCACACCGCGTACTGGCCCGCAGTGCCCGCCCCGCTCGCGCCCGCCGCCCGCGGGCTGCTCGCCCGGCTCGCCGGGCCGGTGCCGCGACGGACGCCGAACCCGCTGCTCGACCACACCCTCGCCGCTGCGGCGGCCGCGGACGCCGTGGTGTCGCCGTCGGCGCACCAGGCGGCGGACCTCGCCCGCCTCGGCGGGCCCGTCGACCTCGTGCTGCTGAACTGCGACCCGACGCCGGCCGAGCCGGTGCCGCTGCCGGACGTCGACCACCTCCGCGTCGCCTGGATCGGCCGCTGCGTGCCGGAGAAGCGCCTGACGACGTTCGTCCGCGGCGTCGCCCTCGCCCAGCGGCGGCTGCCGGCCGGGCGGCTGCGCGTCGCGATCGCCGGGGCCGGGCTGTCGCTCCCGGCTGCGCGGCTGCTGGCGACGAGTGTCCCCGGTCTCGTCCTCCTCGGCCGCCTCGACCGCACCGCCGTCCGCACGCTCCTCGACGCGTCGCACCTGTCGGCGCTGACCTCCCTCGGCTTCGACAACCAGCCGATGACGATCGTCGAGTCGGTACGGGCGGGCCGCGGCGTCCTGCACACCGATCCGAGGCTGACCGAGGGGCTCGACCGCGCGGGGCTGCTCGTCGCGGAGCCGTCGGCGCGCGGCATCGCGGACCTGCTCGTCGAGCTCGCGCTCGACCCCGCCCGCGTGCGCCGAGCCGCCGACGGCGCCCGCACGACCGCGAGGATGTTCTCGGCGGAGGCGCACCTCGCGGGCCTGCTGCCGCTGCTCGCCGGCCGGCCCGCGCTCGCGGCCTGAACCGCGGCTGTGCAGGGCGCAGCGACACGAGCGGCGTTGCGCAACACCGACCGTGTCGCTGGGCGCTGCACCACGGGCGGAGGTGGTCTCGAGGCTCCGCTGCGCTCCGCACCTCGACCAGCGGGGTGGGCTGCGCTCCGCACCTCGACCAGCGCGAGCGCCCCTAGAAGCCGAGGCGGCCCAGCTGCTTGGGGTCGCGCTGCCACTCCTTCGCGACCTTCACGTGCAGGGAGAGGAAGACCTTCGAGCCGACCAGCGGCTCGATCTGGGCGCGGGCGGCGGTCCCGACCTCGCGCAGCCGCGCGCCCTTGCGGCCGATCATGATGATCCGCTGGCTGTCCCGCTCGACCCACACGTTCGCGTAGATCCGGGTCAGGCCGTCCTCCTCCTCGACGTCGTCGACGGTGACGGCGAGGGAGTGCGGCAGCTCCTCGCGGGCGCCGGCGAGCGCCGCCTCGCGGATCAGCTCGGCGATGCGCTGCTCGAGGGACTCGTCGGTCACGGCCTCCTCCGGGTACAGCGCCGGCCCCTCGGGCATGAGCGCGAGCGCCTCGGTCGCCAGCACGTCGAGCTGGATGCCGTCCTGCGCCGAGACGGGCACCACGGCCGCCCACTCCCCCATCGCGTCGACGGCGGCGAGCTGCTGCACCACCCGGTCGCGCGGCACCGCGTCCAGCTTCGTGACGACGGCGATCCGCTTCGCGCGCGGCGCCTCGTCCAGGCGCGCGTGGATGAACCGGTCGCCCGGCCCGATCGGCTCGCCCGCGGGCACGCAGAACCCGATCACGTCGACGTCCGCGAGCGTCGCGGCCACCACGTCGTTCAGCCGCTCCCCGAGCAGGGTGCGCGGGCGGTGCAGGCCCGGGGTGTCGACGACGACCAGCTGCCCGTCCGGCCGGGTGACGATGCCGCGGATCGCGCGGCGGGTCGTCTGCGGCTTCGGCGACGTGATCGCGACCTTCTCGCCGACCATCGCGTTCATCAGCGTCGACTTGCCGACGTTCGGCCGCCCCACGAACGTGAGGAACCCGGAGCGGTAGCCGCCCTGCCGGTCGGTCATGCGCCCACCATCCCGGCCGCGCCCTCCGGCTCGTCCTCGTGCACCAGCACCTCGACCAGCACCCGAGTGAGCCCGCGGCGGCGGCCCTCGATGTGATCCGCGGTCAGCGCGAGCCCGTCCACCTCGACCCGGTCGCCCTGCATCGGCAGCCGGTCCAGGTGCTTCGTCAGCAGGCCACCGACCGAGTCGACGTCCTCGTCCTCCACCTCGCGGTCGAGCAGGTCCGACAGCTCGTCCAGCTGCATCCGCGCCGGCACGAGCCAGCGGTCGTCGCCGACCGGCTGCGCCTCGGGCGCGTTCCGGTCCGACTCGTCGGTGATCTCGCCCACCAGCTCCTCGATCAGGTCCTCCAGCGTCACGAGGCCGGCGATGCCGCCGTACTCGTCGACGACCATCGCCAGGTGGTTCGCCGCGGTCTGCATCTGGCGCAGCGTCTCGTCCGCCTTCTTCGAGTCGGGCACGAACAGCACCGGGCGGGCCAGCTCGGCCGCGGTCGGCGGCGTGCGGCGCGGCTGCTCGGTGAGCACCCGGGCGACGTCCCGCAGGTGCAGGACCCCGATGATGTCGTCGGCGTTGCGCGCCCGCACCGGGACCCGGGACAGCGCCCGGTCGAGCAGCACCCGCATCGCCTGATCGGCGGCCGTCCCGCCGTCCACGGTGACCATGTCGGTGCGCGGCACCATCACCTCGCGGATCACGGTGTCGCCCCACTCGAAGATGGAGTGGATCAGCTCGCGGTCGTCCTGCTCGACGACCTGCGCCTCGGTCGCCTGGTCGACCATGCTGAGCAGCTGCTCCTCGCTGCTGATCGCGGCGTTGCGGGGGCGCCCGGGCGTGACGCGGTTGCCGATCAGGACCAGCAGGTCCGCGAGCGGCCCGAGCAGCAGCCGGGCGCCGCGCACCACCGGCGCCGCGGCGCGGAGGAGTCCACGCGGGTGCGCCCTGCCCACGCTGCGGGGGCTCGCGCCGACGAGCACGAACGAGACCGCGGTCATGATCAGGGCGGCGACCAGCAGCGTCAGCCACGGGTTCTCGAACGCCGGCGCGACGGCCAGCGTCACCAGCACGGCCGCGGCGGTCTCCGCGAGCACGCGCAGGAAGTTCACCGCGTTGCCGTGCGCGCCGGCGTCCGCGGCGATCGCGAGCAGGGCGCCGCGGAACCGCGCGCGGAGCGCGGCCTCCTGCAGCTCGGCGCGCGACAGCGACACCATCGCGGAGTCGCACGCGGCCATGAGGCCGCCGAACGCCACGAGCAGGAACGCGGCGACGAGGAAGAGCGGGGTCATCGGGACTGGCGTCGCTGCTGCTGCCGCTCCTGCACGGCGAAGCCGACGAGGATGTCGCGCTGGATGCCGAACATCTCCCGCTCGTCCTGCGGCTCCGCGTGGTCGAAGCCGAGCAGGTGCAGCAGCCCGTGCGCGGTCAGCAGCTGGATCTCCTCCAGCGTGGAGTGGCCGGCGCCCTTCGCCTGCGACTCGGCCACCTGCGGGCACACGACGATGTCGCCGAGCAGCCCGGGCGGGGTCGGCGCGTCGTCGGTGCCGGGCCGCAGCTCGTCCATCGGGAAGCTGAGCACGTCGGTCGGCCCCGGCTCGTCCATCCACTGCACGTGGAGCCGCTCCATGGCGGCCTCGTCGACGAACAGGATCGCGAGGTCCGCGTCGGGGTGCACGTGCAGCAGGTCGAGCCCGAAGGTGACGAGCCGCTGCACGGCGGCCTCGTCGACCGCGAAGCCGGACTCGTTGTTGATCTCGATGCTCACCGCACGACTCCTGAGCCCGCGTCGGTCTCGATGCTCATGCGCCCGCCCCCGTGCCGGTCCCGACGCTCATCGGTGCCGACCGGTGTCGCGGCGGTCGCGGTCGGCGGCACGGCGGTCGGCGCGGTTCGCCGGCGGCCGGTAGTCGGTCGGCGGGCGCGACGGCCCCGGCTCCGCGCCGCCCTGCCGCTCCGGCCGCCGCGCCGCCGCGGCCGCCTGCCGCTCCTCGTCGTAGCGGCTGTAGGCGTCGACGATCCGGCCGACCAGCGAGTGCCGCACGACGTCCTCGCTGCCGAGCCGCGCGAAGTGGATGTCGTCGATGCCGTCGACGATGCGCTGCACGGTGCGGAGGCCGGAGACGTTGCCGGGCAGGTCCACCTGGGTGATGTCGCCGGTGACGACCATCTTCGAGTTGAAGCCGAGCCGGGTGAGGAACATCTTCATCTGCTCCGGCGTCGTGTTCTGCGCCTCGTCGAGCACGACGAACGAGTCGTTCAGGGTGCGGCCGCGCATGTACGCGAGCGGCGCGACCTCGATGGTCGAGGTCGCCATGAGCTTCGGGACCAGCTCCGGGTCCATCATCTCGTTCAGCGCGTCGTAGAGCGGGCGCAGGTACGGGTCGATCTTGTCCGTCAGCGTGCCGGGCAGGTATCCGAGGCGCTCGCCGGCCTCGACCGCGGGCCGGGTGAGGATGATCCGCGAGACCTGCTTGCGCCCGAGCGCCTGCACCGCCTTCGCCATCGCCAGGTACGTCTTGCCGGTGCCCGCGGGCCCGATGCCGAAGGTGATCGTGTTGTGGTCGATCGCCTCGACGTACGACTTCTGACCCAGGGTCTTCGCCCGGATGGACCTGCCGCGCGCGGTGACGATCACCTGCCCGAGCAGCTCGGAGGGGTGCGAGTCGCGGTCCGCGTCGAGGATGCGGGCGGAGCTGTCGACGTCGACCGGGCCGAGGTCCTGCCCGTTGCGGACCATCGCCAGCAGCTCCTCGATCAGCCGCTCGGCCGCCCGCACCTGCGCGGGCTCGCCGTCGAGCGTGATCTCGTTGCCGCGGACCAGCACCTCGACGAGCGGGAACTGCTTCTCGATCTGCCCGAGCAGCCGGTCCTGCGGGCCGAGCAGCCGCACCATGGCGATGCCGTCGACGGCCATGCTGCGCGTCTCGGACCCGGCGGCCGGGTAGCGGCGGGTGACGGAGCGGGCCGTGCGGCCCGCGGGGAGGTCGTCCGTGTCGGTCAAGAGGTCCGTTCTGCGGGTTCGGGCATGCCCGCGGTCATCGTGCCCTCGCCGAGGTCGTAGGCGGTGCTCGCGAGGACGTGCGCGTGGACGTGGAAGACGGTCTGGCCGGCACCGGCGCCGGTGTTGAAGATCAGTCGGAAGTCGGTGGCCCCCTGCTGCGCCGCGGCGAGACGGGCGACCTCGACCATGTGCGCGAGCAGCTTCGGGTCGTCCGCCGCGAGCGCGACGACGTCCGGGTACGCCTGCGTCTTCGGGATCACGAGCAGGTGGATCGGCGCCTGCGGGTTGATGTCGCGGAGCACGAAGACGTCCTCCGTCGACAGCAGGACCTCGCCCGGGATCTCGCCGCGCAGGATGCGCGTGAACACCGAGGGCTCCGTGCTCGCGTGCTCCGCCATGGCCGAAGAGCGTACCCGCGCGCACCCCGGGGGCGCTGCCCGCGCGGGAAGGCGGAGCGCGCCTGCCGGTAGCGTCTCGTCCCGTGTCGAAGATCCTCTCGGACCTGCCCGTCGGCGAGCGCGTCGGCATCGCCTTCTCCGGGGGCCTGGACACCTCCGTCGCGGTGGCCTGGATGCGCGAGCAGGGCGCCGTGCCCTTCGCCTACACGGCGGACCTCGGCCAGTACGACGAGACGGACCTCTCCGCGCTGCCGGACCGCGCCCGCTCCTACGGCGCCGAGGGCGCGCGGCTCGTCGACTGCCGCGCGGCGCTCGTGGAGGAGGGCCTCGCCGCCCTCGCCTGCGGCGCGTTCCACATCCGCGCCGGCGGCATGCCCTACTTCAACACCACGCCCCTCGGCCGCGCGGTCACCGGCACGATGCTCGTGCGCGCGATGGCGGACGACGGCGTCTCCATCTGGGGCGACGGCTCCACCTTCAAGGGCAACGACATCGAGCGCTTCTACCGCTACGGGCTGCTCGCGAACCCGGACCTGCGCATCTACAAGCCGTGGCTCGACCGCCGGTTCGTCGGCGAGCTCGGCGGCCGCGCGGAGATGTCCGCCTGGCTGACCGAGCGCGGGCTGCCCTACCGGGCCAGCGCCGAGAAGGCGTACTCGACCGACGCGAACATCTGGGGCGCCACGCACGAGGCGAAGAAGCTGGAGGACCTCGACGCCTCCATCGAGCTCGTCGAGCCGATCATGGGCGTGAAGGCCACCGACCCCTCCGTCGAGATCGCGACCGAGGACGTGACCGTCGGCTTCGAGGAGGGGCGGCCGGTGTCGATCGGCGGGCGCCGCTTCGACGACGCGGTCGCGCTGGTGCAGGAGGCGAACGCGGTCGGCGGCCGGCACGGCCTCGGCATGACGGACCAGATCGAGAACCGCATCATCGAGGCGAAGAGCCGCGGCATCTACGAGGCGCCGGGCATGGCGCTGCTGTTCCTCGCCTACGAGCGGCTCGTGAGCGCGATCCACAACGAGGACGTGCTCGCCTCCTACATGACGGAGGGCCGCCGGCTCGGCCGCCTGCTCTACGAGGGCCGCTGGCTCGAGCCGCAGTCGCTGATGCTGCGCCAGTCGCTGACGCGCTGGGTGGGCCTGCCGATCACCGGCGAGGTGACGATCCGGCTGCGCCGCGGGAACGACTGGACGATCCTCGACACCGTCTCGCCGAACGCGACGTACCACCCCGACCGCCTGTCGATGGAGCGCACGGAGGACGCGGCCTTCAGCCCGGACGACCGGATCGGCCAGCTGACGATGCGGAACCTCGACCTGGCCGACTCGCGCTCGAAGCTCGAGTTCTTCGACGGCCACGCGGTGCTCGGCTCCACGGTCGCGGACCTCGTCGGCGACCTGACCCCCGGCCGTGCGTCGCACATCGCGAGCTCGGGCAAGGACGACTCCGCCGAGGACGCCCTCGACGCCGCGGCGATGGAGTTCGGCACCGACTGACCCGCGATCGCGTCCGCGCGCGCATTCGCTCGCACCGCCCGCGGATTCGCCGCACAGTGCCGGAATCGCCCGCCAGCAGCGCCGAATCCGTGACCTGGCTCCGAATACGCGGACGGCGGGGTCAGGGCCAGCGCGGGGCGAGGAGCGCCGCGAGCGCGGCGGGGCCCGCGGTCGAGGTGCGCAGCACGTGCGGGCCGAGGCGCGCGCGGGCCGCGCCCGCCGCGTCGAAGGCCGCGAGCTCCTCGGGGGCGATGCCGCCCTCCGGGCCGACGACGAGGGTCGCGTCGCCGGGCGGGAGGTCCGCGATCCGCACGGGCGCGCCCGGCTCGAGCACGACGAGCCCGGGCAGCGCCGCGACCTCGGCGGTCGAACGCAGCGGCAGGACCTCCGCGGCCCACGGGCGCATCGCCTGCTTGCCCGCCTCCCGAGCGATCGCCGCCCAGCGCTCCCGGCCCGACTCGACCTTCGCGCCGGTCCAGCGGCTCACGCTCCGCGTCGCCTGCCACGGGACGATCGCGGCGACGCCGAGCTCGACCGCGGCCTGCACCGCCTGCTCGTCGCGGCCGCCCTTCGCGAGCGCCTGCACCAGCGTGATCCTGGGGCTCGGCTCCGGCTCCTCGCGGAGGTCCAGCACGCGCAGCTCGACGCGGTCCCGGGCGACGGCGACCGCCTCCGCGTCCGCGGTGCGGCCGCGCCCGTCGCCCACGACGACCCGCTCCCCCGCGCGCAGGCGGGCGACCTGCGCCGCGTGCCGCGCCTCCTCGCCCGTCAGCTCCGCGTGCTCGGCGGAGAGCGCGGTCGCGAGGTAGAAGTGCGCCATCAGCGTGCGGGGGTGGTCTCGAGGCTCGCTGCGCTCGCACCTCGACCAGCGGAAAGGCTCGCTGCGCTCGCACCTCGACCAGCGCAGAGGCTCGCTGCGCTCGCACCTCGACCAGCGGCGCGGGAGCGGGCCCGCCCGGGATCCGGGGCGGACGGGAGCGCGGGGAGCATCAGACGCCGAGGAAGCGGTCGCGCAGCTTCGTGAAGAGGCCCTGCTGGAAGTGCGCGAACTGCGGCGGCTGCGCCTTGCGGCGGCCGGCGAACTGCCGGATCAGCTCGCGCTCCTTGTGGTCCAGCTTCGTCGGCGTCAGCACCTGCACGCCGACCTTCAGGTCGCCGCGCCCGCCGCCGCGCAGCCGGGTGATCCCGCGGCCCGCGATCGTCAGCACGTCGGCGCTCTGCACGCCGGGCCGCACCTCGAGGTCCACGGGCCCGTCGAGCGAGTCGAGCGTGATCGTGGTGCCGAGGATCGCGTCGCTCATCTGCACCTCCAGCGTCGCGAGCAGGTCGTCGCCCGCCCGGCTGAAGGTGTCGTGGTGCCGCACCTTGATCTCGAGGTACAGGTCGCCGGCCGGGCCGCCGGCCTGACCGATCTCGCCCTGGCCCGCCAGCTGCAGCCGGAGGCCGGTCTCGACGCCCGCGGGGATGTCGACGGCAACCGTCTTGCGCGCGCGCACCCGGCCCTGGCCGGCGCAGTTCGTGCACGGGTAGGGGATGACGGTGCCGTAGCCGCGGCAGACCGTGCAGGGGCTCGCCGTCATCACGTTGCCGAGCAGGGAGCGGACCGTGCGCTGGATCTGGCCCGACCCGTGGCAGATGTCGCAGGTGCGGACGGTGGTGCCGGGCTGGGTGCAGGCGCCGTCGCAGACGTCGCAGAGCACGGCGGTGTCGATCTCGAGGTCGCGGTGCACGCCGAAGACCACGTCCTGCAGGTCGATCTCGACGCGCAGCAGGGCGTCCTGGCCGCGCTCCTGCCGCGACTTCGGGCCAGCGGCGCGGCCGCCGCCCCCGCCGAAGAACGTCTCGAAGATGTCCCCGAAGCCGAACTGCTGGCCGCCGCCCGAGCCGCCGAGGTCGTACTCCTGGCGCTGCCGCGGGTCCGACAGCACGTCGTAGGCGTGCGTGACGTCCTTGAACCGCTCCGCCGCGTCGGCGCCGGGGTTCACGTCGGGGTGCAGCTGGCGCGCCAGCCGCCGGTAGGCCTTCTTGATGTCGTCGGCGGAGGCGTCGCGGGCGACGCCCAGCACCTCGTAGTGGTCAGCCACAGCGGTTCCTCCTCCCGCCTGCGCGGGACGTGCGGGGCCGCCTCGCGGCGGCGGGTCGGATCACTCCTCGCCGAGGAGTCTGGAGAGGTAGCGGGCGACGGCGCGGATCGCGCCGATGTTGCCCGAGTAGTCCATGCGGGTGGGCCCGAGCACCCCGATGCGGGCGAGCCCGCCGGCCTGGGAACGGTAGCCGCCCGCGAGGATCGACGCCTCCGCGAGGCCCTCGGAGGGGTTCTCGCGGCCGATCGAGACGGACACGCCCCGCCCGTCGAGCTCCATCTCGCGGAAGAGGCGCAGCAGCACCACCTGCTCCTCGATCGCCTCGAGGACGGGGAGGATGCTGCCCGGGAAGTCGCGCTCGGTGCGCGCGAGGTTGGCGGCGCCCGCCATGACGAGCCGGTCCTGCCGACGGTCGTCGACGGCCTCGGCGAGCGCGGCGCCGATCCGGTCGAGGACGCCCCGGCGCGCCGGCGGCAGCGCCTCGCCCACCGCCGCGAGCGCGGGCGGGACGTCCGCGATGAGCCGGCCCACCAGCGTGCCGTTGATCCGGGCGCGCAGGTCGGCGAGCGCCTCGTCGTCCAGCTGGTCCCGGTGCTCCGGCGCGAGCTCGACGACGCGCTGGTCCACGCGGCCGGAGTCCGTGATGAGCACGACGAGCAGGCGGGCCGATGACAGCAGCACGAGCTCGACGTGCCGGACGTAGGAGCGGGGCACGACCGGTACCTGCACCAGCGCGACCTGGTTCGTCAGCTGGGCGAGCACCCGGACGGTGCGGCCGAGCAGCTCGTCGAGGTCGACGCCGCCCTCGAGGAACGCCCGGATCGCGACCCGCTGCGCCGGGCTCAGGGCCCGCACCTCGGCGAGGTGGTCGACGAAGAGGCGGTAGCCCTTGTCGGTCGGCACGCGCCCGCTGGAGGTGTGCGGCGCAGCGATCAGGCCGTCCTCCTCGAGCGCCGCCATGTCGTTGCGGATCGTCGCGGCCGAGACGCCGAAGGCATGCCGATCCACGATGGTCTTCGAGCCCACCGGCTCGCGCGAGGCGACGTAGTCCTGCACGATCACGCGCAGCACCTCCAGCCCCCGCTCCGAGACCATCCCGCTCCCTCCGCTGGCACTCCCCGATCCTGACTGCCAATCGTACCGAAGGGGCTCCGGCCTCTGGCGCGACCGGTCCGCGGATCGCTACCCTGAGCGTCACCCGAAAGGACCGCCGAGCGCGACGAGGAGGGCACGATGTCGGCCCCGTCCCCTGCCAGGCCGCCGCTGTCCGACGCCGACGAACGCCTCTACGCCTCCCTCGCGCACTTCGGCAACATCGTCGGCTTCCTGCCGTCGCTGCTGGTCCTCGTGATCCTCGGCGGCCGCGGCGCCTTCGTGCGCAGCGAGTCGCGGGAGGCGCTGAACTTCTCGCTCACGGCGCTGATCGCCTGGGTCGGGCTCGCGATCCTCGGGCAGATCCTCGATCTCGTCGGCCGCGCGCTGCCCGTCGCCGTCGCCCTCGTGCCCGACCTGCTCGGCTTCCTCGTCGGCCTCGCCCAGCTCGCCGTCTGGGTCGTGGTCGTCGTGCTCTCGATCATCGCCGGGCTGCGCGTGCAGCACGGCGGCGGCTACCGCTATCCCATCGCCCTGCGCCTCGTGCGCTGAACCGGAAGAGGACCACACCCATGTCGTACGAGCAGTCCACGGCGCAGCCGCTGACGCCCGAAAACGAGCGGCTCTACTCGACGCTCATCCACGTGGGCGGCATCGTGATCGGCGTGATCTCGCCGATCATCGGCTACCTGCTGCTGAAGGACCGCGGCGTCTTCGTGCGCGACAACGCGCGGAACGCCCTGAACTTCCAGATCACGATCACGATCGCCGCGGTCGTCGCGTACATCCTGACGGCCATCTCGTTCGGCATCCTGTTCTTCCTGCCGCTCGCGGTCGCGGTCGTGAACGTGGTGTTCTCGATCATCGCCGCGGTCGCCGCGAACCGGGGCGAGGTGTACCGCTACCCGCTCACCATCGCGTTCGTGAAGTAGCGGCACGCGCCGCGAGGCGCCCGACCAGGAGGAGACCCCCGTGACCGATCCAGCACCCGCGGCGCAGCCGCTGACGCCCGAGAACGAGCGGCTGTGGGCGGTCATGTCCCACGTCTCCGCGCTCGTCGGGATCGTGGTCGGCGTCGGCACGATCGGCTGGCTCGGCCCGCTGATCATCTTCCTCGTCTTCAAGGACCGCAGCCCCTTCGTCCGGCAGCAGGCGGCGACCACCCTGAACTTCCAGATCACGATGGCGATCGCGAGCGTGATCGCCATCGCGCTCTGGATCGTGCTGGTCGGCTTCCTGCTGACCGCGGCGATCTACGTCGTGACCATCGTGTTCTCGATCATCGCGGCGGTCTCCGCGAACAAGGGGCGGCCGTACACCTACCCCCTGTCGTTCCCGATGATCCGCTGACGCGGGAGGAGCACCCTCAGGCGACGGGCAGCAGCCGGCGCACCACCGCGTCGGCCAGCAGGCGCCCGGGCCGCGTCAGCACGACCCGTCCCGCGAACGCCGCCGCGGGGTCGACGAGCCCGTCGGCGATCAGCCCCGCCACCTGCCGGCGCCCCTCGGGCGCGAGGCGGGACACGGGGAGCCCGTCGACCAGGCGGGTCTCGAGCAGCACCCGCTCCACGTCCCGCACGTCGGGGGCGAGCGTCTCGCGCCCCGCCGCCGGCGACCGCCCGGCGACGAGCCGCTGCGCGTACGCCGCGGGGTGCTTCACGTTCCACCAGCGGACGCCGCCCACGTGGCTGTGGGCGCCCGGGCCGACGCCCCACCAGTCCTCGCCGGTCCAGTAGGCGAGGTTGTGCCGCGAGCGGTGCGCGTCGCTGCGCGCCCAGTTGCTCACCTCGTACCAGCGCAGGCCCGCCTCGCCGAAGCGCTCGTCCGCGAGGTCGTACATGTCGGCCTGCAGGTCGTCGTCGGGCTCCGGCACCTCGCCGGACCGGATGCGGCGGGCGAGCGCGGTGCCGTCCTCCACGATCAGCGCGTAGGCCGACACGTGGTCGGGCTCGAGCGCGAGCACCGCGTCGAGGCTCGTGCGCCAGTCGGCCAGCGACTCCCCCGGCGTCCCGTAGATGAGGTCGAGGCTGACCTGCAGGCCCGCCTCCCTCGCCCACCCCACGACCTGCGGCACCCGTTCCGGGTCGTGGGTGCGGTCGAGCGTGCGGAGCACGTGCGGGACGGCGGACTGCACGCCGAAGGAGACGCGGGTGAAGCCGGCGTCGGCGAGCAGCCTGAGGCCGGCGGCGTCGATCGAGTCGGGATTCGCCTCCGTCGTCACCTCGGCGCCGTCGGCGAGCCCGAAGCGGTCGCGGACGGCGCCGAGCATCCGGGCGAGGTCGTGGGCGGGCAGCAGGGTCGGGGTGCCGCCGCCGAAGAACACCGTGCTCGCGGGGCGCTCCGGCAGCCCGCTGCCCGCGAGGACCCGCTGCGCGAAGGCCAGCTCCGCCTCGGCGCGGCCCGCGAAGTCCTCGCGGCGCTCCCCGCGCAGCTCGCCGGCCGTGTACGTGTTGAAGTCGCAGTAGCCGCAGCGGACGCGGCAGAAGGGCACGTGCAGGTAGACGCCGAAGCGGCGGTCCGGGGCGCCGTCCCGCGCCGATGCCGGCAGCAGGCCGTCCTCGGGCGCCGGGTCGGCGATCGGCAGGGCGCTGGGCATGACGACCCCATCGTCCCAGCCCGGGAGGATGGACGCGTGCGCATCGTGCTCTGGGACGTCGACGGGACCCTGCTGTACAACTCGGCGAAGGCCGGGACCTTCTACCACGACGCGATCCGGCAGGTCGCGGGCGTCGGACCGGCGCCGGGCGAGCCGCACGCGGTGGAGCACGGGAAGACCGACGCCGGGATCGTGCTCGAGCGCCTGACGCGGTGGGGCGGCGACCCCGCCTACCGCGAGGCGGTCTCCCGCCGGCTCGACGAGCTGTCGGACGCCTACCTCACCGACGCCGCGCGCCGCACCGCCACGGCCGGCGTCGACGACGCGCTGCACGCCGTCGCGGGCGCCGGGTGGACGAACGGCCTGCTCACCGGCAACTCCCGCCATCGCGCGCAGGTCAAGCTGCAGGGCGCGGGCGTCGACGTCGACGCCTTCGACTGGGACCGCTCGTTCTTCGGCGACCGGACCCCGGTGCGCTCGGACCTCACCGCGACGGCGCGGGACGCGCTCGACGGCGCCGCGGCGGTGATCCTCGGCGACACCCCGGCCGACGGTGCGGCGGCCGACGCGGTCGGCTTCCCGTTCATCGCGGTCGCGACCGGCGCGTACGACCAGGAGGCGCTGCGGGCCACGTCCGCGGTGCTCGTGATCCCCGACCTCGTCGAGGGCCTCCCCGCCCTCCTCGAGACGCTGACGGCGCTCTGACCGGTTCCGTTTTGAAGGTGATCCGGCTGCGCCGGATCACCTTCAAAGCGGAACGGCGAGGGCCTCGAGGTAGCGGGTCGTGTACCGCGCCTGGAACGTGCGGCCGACGAGCGGCGCCAGCGAGTACGGGAAGGCGGGCCGGGACAGCGCGCGCAGCTCGAGGACGCAGCGGCCGCGCTCGCGGCGGACGACGAACGACTCCTCGCCGACCTCCGGGTGCCCGCGCAGCGTGCCGTAGACGAAGCCGATCGCGTCCGGCCCGTCGAGCACCCGCACCACGCGCACGGGCGCCGCGACCTCGAGGCGGACCGCACCGAGCCGCAGCAGCGGGATCGCGACCCGCGCCTCCAGCCCCTCCTCGACCCGCCTCGCGTCCCGGCTGGACGGGTCGCGCACGGCGATGCCGCTGCGCCGCTGCACGGCCCAGTCGAGCACCGCGGCGCCCTGCCGTTCGAAGACCTCCGCCGGGCCGACGTCCGCGGTGCGCCGCAGCGCGCGGAACCCGACCGGCACCGCGTCGGTGAGCACCGCTCCGGTCGCGAAGCGGTACGTCGGCGTCATGCCGCGTTGGAGGGGTGCAGCGCGCGCACGATCCGCTCGTCCAGGCGCTTCAGCCGCGTCGCGGTGAGCCGTGCGGCCGGGCTGAAGCGGCCGCCGGAGGAGGCCCAGACGGTGCGCAGCACGGTCCAGACGGCGTCGTCGTCGGCGTGCTCGACCTGCAGGTACTGCTCCATGCAGGCCGCGTGACCGGGCATCGAGCCGAACGCGAAGCCCGTGCGGCCGGGCTCCTCCACCACGGTCACGACCTTGACCGGCCCGGCCCAGGCCGCGGCGTCCGCGGAGGTGATGGTCGCCGTCATCCCGGGGGTCACCCACGGCGTGCCGTCGTCGAGGAAGCGCGGCGCGTCGGTGCGGCTCGCGTCGTCCGCGCGCACGTCCTCCACGCCGAACCCGGCCGCGCGGAGCGCGCCCCAGGTCATCAGCGAGCGCACCGCGGTCTCGAAGCGGTGCGCGCCGCTGCCGAGGCGGTGCCGCTGCTCCGCCGCCGCGAAGCCGGCCGGCGGGTAGGCGACGACGTCCGGCGAGACGCTCGCGCCGAGCGCGGTGTAGTTGAGGCCGGGCACCGCCTGCGCGGCGGTGGACCGGCGCGCAGGGCCCTGCGCGCTCACTTCTTGGCAACCTCGGTGTCCCCGGAGAGCGCCGCGATGAACGCCTCCTGGGGCACGTCGACCCGTCCGATCGTCTTCATCCGCTTCTTGCCCTCCTTCTGCTTCTCGAGCAGCTTGCGCTTGCGGGTGATGTCACCGCCGTAGCACTTCGCCAGCACGTCCTTCCGCATCGCGCGGATCGACTCGCGGGCGATGATCCGGGCGCCGATCGCGGCCTGGATCGGCACCTCGAACTGCTGGCGCGGGATCAGCTTCTTCAGCCGCTCCGTCATCAGCACGCCGTAGGCGTACGCCTTGTCGCGGTGCACGATCGCGCTGAACGCGTCGACCCGCTCCCCCTGCAGCAGGATGTCGACCTTCACGAGGTCGGCGGTCTGCTCCCCCACCGGCTCGTAGTCGAGGCTCGCGTAGCCGGCGGTGCGGCTCTTCAGGTTGTCGAAGAAGTCGAACACGATCTCGCCGAGCGGCATCGTGTACGTGATCTCCACGCGGTCCTCGGACAGGTACTCCATCCCCTGCAACGATCCCCGACGGCTCTGGCACAGCTCCATCACCACGCCGACGTAGTCCTTCGGCGTGAGGATCGCCGCCTTCACGACCGGCTCCCGCACCTCGGCGACCTTGCCGACCGGGTACTCGGACGGGTTCGTGACCGTGACCTGCTTGCCGTCGTCGGTCGCCACCTCGTAGACCACGCTCGGGGCGGTGGCGATGAGGTCGAGCCCGAACTCGCGCTCCAGGCGCTCGGTCACGATCTCGAGGTGCAGCAGGCCGAGGAAGCCGCAGCGGAAGCCGAAGCCCAGCGCGACCGAGGTCTCCGGCTCGTAGACGAGCGCCGCGTCCGACAGCTTCAGCTTGTCGAGCGCCTCGCGCAGCTCGGGGTAGTCGGAGGCGTCGATCGGGTAGAGGCCGCTGAAGACCATCGGCTTCGGCTCGGTGTACCCGGCGAGCGGCTCGGCCGCCGGCTTCACCGCCGTGGTGACCGTGTCGCCGACCTTCGACTGGCGCACGTCCTTCACGCCGGTGATCAGGTAGCCGACCTCGCCGACCCCGAGGCCCTTCGTCGGCACGGGCTCCGGCGAGGAGACGCCGATCTCGAGGACGTCGTGGGCGGCGCGCGTCGACATCATCTGGATCCGCTCGCGAGGGTTCAGCTTCCCGTCGACCATGCGCACGTACGTGATGACGCCGCGGTAGGCGTCGTACACCGAGTCGAAGATCGCCGCGCGCGCGGGCGCCGCGGGGTCGCCGGTGGGCGGCGGGATGCGCTGCACGACGCGGTCGAGCAGCGCCTCGACGCCCATGCCGGTCTTGCCGCTGACGCGGAGCACGTCGGCCGGGTCGCCGCCGATCAGGTTCGCGAGCTCCTCGGCGTACTTCTCCGGGTCGGCCGCGGGCAGGTCGATCTTGTTCAGCACCGGCACGATCTCGAGGTCGTTCTCGAGCGCCAGGTACAGGTTCGCGAGCGTCTGCGCCTCGATGCCCTGGGCGGCGTCGACCAGCAGGATCGCGCCCTCGCAGGCGGCGAGCGATCGGGACACCTCGTACGTGAAGTCGACGTGGCCGGGCGTGTCGATCATGTTCAGCGCGTACGCGTCGCCGCCCACCTGCCACGGCATGCGGACCGCCTGGCTCTTGATCGTGATGCCGCGCTCGCGCTCGATGTCCATCCGGTCGAGGTACTGCGCCCGCGCGTCGCGGTCCGACAGCACGCCCGTGATCCCCAGCATCCGGTCCGCCAGCGTCGACTTGCCGTGGTCGATGTGGGCGATGATGCAGAAGTTGCGGATGCGAGCCGGGTCCGTCGCGGCGGGCTCGAGAGGCGTCTGGGCACGGGGCATGGCGCCGACAGTCTCCCATCGAAGACGCCGCGGGTAGCGTCGGACGCGTGCCGACCCCCGACTTCGTCCTGCAGCTGCGCGAGCGAGTGGGGAACGCGCCCCTCTGGCTGACCGGCACGACCGCGGTCGTGCTCCGCGGGGAGGAGGTGCTGCTGGTGAAGCGCGCCGACAGCGGCGACTGGTCGCCCGTCGCGGGCATCGTCGAGCCGGGCGAGCACACCGCCGACACCGCCGAGCGCGAGGTGTGGGAGGAGGCGCGGGTGCGGGCCGTGGTCGAGCGGCTGGCCGCCGTCGGGGTCACGGAGGAGTACGAGTACCCGAACGGCGACCGCACCCGGTACACCGACCACACCTACCGCCTCCGCTGGGTGTCGGGCGAGCCCGAGGTCGGCGACGACGAGTCGACCGCCGTCGGCTGGTTCCGCCTCGACGACCTGCCGCCGATGCCGGAGCGGTACGCGCAGCGCATCGCCCGCGCGCTCGAGGACCGCGCCGACACGATCCTCGTCCGCGGCCCCGAGGCCTGACGCGCTTTCATCTTGTAGGCGGATCGCGTCGTCACGACGAGATCCGCCTACAAGATGAAGCTGTCGGAGGCGGGTGGCACGGTCGGGCGCATGACCGACCTGCGGACCGACACCCGCGCCGCCGCGCTCGACGTGCTCCGCTCGCTCGTCGGGCGGGACGACGCCGACTTCCACGACGGCCAGTTCGAGGCGATCTCGGCGATCGTCGACGACGCCCGCCGCGCGCTCGTCGTGCAGCGCACGGGGTGGGGGAAGTCCGCCGTCTACTTCGTGGCGACGAGGCTGCTGCGGCAGCGCGGCGCCGGGCCGACGCTGCTCGTGTCCCCGCTGCTCGCGCTGATGCGCGACCAGGTCGCGGCCGCCGCCCGGGCCGGCGTGCGGGCGGCGTCCATCGACTCCGCGAACCCGCACCTGTGGGACGGAGTCCGGGCCTCGCTCGACGCGGACGAGATCGACGTGCTGCTCGTCTCGCCCGAGCGCCTGAATAACCCCGACTTCCGCGACACGCAGCTGCCCGCCCTGATCGAGCGCACCGGCCTGATCGTGATCGACGAGGCGCACTGCATCTCGGACTGGGGCCACGACTTCCGCCCCGACTACCGGCGGCTGCGCGAGCTGGTCGCCGTGGCCGGCGCCACCCCGGTGCTCGCGACCACCGCGACGGCGAACGGGCGCGTCGTGGACGACGTGGCGACGCAGCTCGGAGCCGACGACGTGCTGACGATCCGCGGCCCGCTGGCCCGTGCGTCGCTCCGGCTCGGCGTGCTGCGGACGCCGGACCAGGCCACCCGGCTCGGCTGGCTGGTCGAGCACCTGCGCGACCTGCCCGGCTCCGGCATCGTGTACGCGCTCACGGTCTCGGCGGCGGAGGACACCGCGCGGCTCCTGCGCGAGGCCGGCTACGACGTGCTCGCCTACACCGGGCGCACCGAGAACGCGGAGCGCGAGTCGGCCGAGCAGGCCCTCAAGGACAACCGGGTCAAGGCGCTCGTCGCCACCAGCGCGCTCGGCATGGGGTTCGACAAGCCCGACCTCGGCTTCGTGGTGCACCTCGGCGCCCCCTCCTCCCCCGTCGCCTACTACCAGCAGGTCGGCCGCGCCGGCAGGGCGACCGCCTCCGCCGACGTGCTGCTGCTGCCCGGCGCGGAGGACGAGGCCGTCTGGCAGTACTTCGCGACCGCGAGCATGCCGACGCAGGAGCGGGCGGCCGCGGTGCTGGCCGAGCTGGACGCGGAGCGCCCGATCTCGACGCCGGCGCTCGAGGCGCTCGTGGACGTGAAGCGCAGCCGGCTCGAGCTGCTGCTGAAGGTGCTCGACGTCGACGGCGCCGTGCGGCGCGTCCGCGGCGGCTGGGTCGCCACCGGGCGGCCGTGGGCCTACGACGCGGAGCGGTACGAGCGGATCGCGGCCGCGCGACGGGCCGAGCAGCAGCACATGCTCGACTACGAGGCGCTGCCCGCGGGGCCCGACGGCTGCCGGATGCAGTTCCTGCAGCGGGTGCTCGACGACCCGACCGCGGCGCCGTGCGGCCGCTGCGACTCCTGCGCCGGCGCGTGGTTCCCGAGCGACGTCTCGGGCGGCGCGGCAGGCGCGGCCGGGGCCGCGCTGACCCGGGTCGGGGTCGCGATCGAGGCGCGGAAGCAGTGGCCGAGCGGTGCGGACGCCCGCGGCCTGCCCGTGAAGGGGAACATCGCGCCCGGCGAGCGGCCCGAGGAGGGCCGGGCGATCGCCCGGCTCACCGACCTCGGCTGGGGCGGTCCGCTGCGCCGGCTGCTCGACGCCGGCGCGCCGGACCAGGAGGTGCCGCGCGGCCTCGTCGACGCCGCGGTCGCGGTGCTGCGGGACTGGGACTGGGCGGCCCGGCCGGTCGGGATCGTCGCGATGCCGTCGTCGGCGCACCCGCTGCTCGTCGGCTCGACCGCTCGGGCGCTGTCCGAGATCGGGCGGCTCCCGCTGCTCGGGTCGCTCGAGGCGACGGGCGAGGGGGCACCGGGCGGTGGAGGCGGCGCCAGCCTGGCGCGGCTGGCCGGCGTGTGGGACGCGTTCCGGGTGCCGGACGCGCTCCGCGAGCGGCTCGAGGGCCTGGCCGGTCCCGTGCTGCTCGTCGACGACGCGGCGGACAGCCGCTGGACCTTCACCGTGGCGGCTCGCCTGCTGCTGCGGGCCGGCGCGCCGGCCGTGCTGCCCTTCGCGCTCGCGCTCCGCGCCTGACCGAGCGGGTCACCGAGGGGCGGGGAGGCGGGACAGGCCCTCGAGGAGGGTCGCGCGGTCGGCCGCGACGCAGACGCGGATCCAGCCCTCGCCGGCCGCCCCGAAGGCGCTGCCGGGCGCGACGGCGACCCGCTGCTCGAGCAGGAACCGCTCCGCCCAGCCCGCCACGCCGCCGTCGGACGCGTGCGACACGTCGATCCAGAGGTAGAAGGCGCCCTGCGGCCGCAGGTAGCCGATGCCGCGGTCGTCGAGCAGCGCCGTCGCGGCCTCGAGGTGCTCTCGGTAGCGGTCGGCCGCTGCCCGCACCGCGTCCTGCGGCCCCGTCAGCGCCGCGATCGCCGCACGCTGCGCGGGCGTGTTCACGCAGCTGATCAGCGCCTCCTGGAAGTTCCGGAGCACGTCGCCGCGGCCGGGCGGGGTCACCAGGTACCCGACCCGGCCGCCGGTCAGCGCGTAGGTCTTCGAGAACGAGCGCACCGTGAGGGTCCTCGCCGGGTCGAACCGGGCGGGCGGCACGTGCGGGGCGCCGTAGGTGAAGGCCTCGTACACCTCGTCGGAGAGGACCCAGAGGTCGTGGCGCTGCGCGAACGCGACGAGGTCGGCCACCACCCGCTCGGGGAACACCACGCCGAGCGGGTTCGACGGCGAGTTGACGATGATCGCCCGGGTCCGCGACGTGACGAGGGCGTCGAGGTCCGCTGCCTCGGGCAGGAACCCGCGGGCCGCCTCCAGCCGGTAGGGCACCGGCGTCGCGTGCAGCATCCGCGGCGCCATCGTGAAGGTGGTGTACCCCGGGTCCGGCACGAGCACCTCGTCGCCCGGCGACAGCACCAGGCCGAGGGCCAGGAAGATCGCCTCCGTGCCGCCCGGCGTGACCCACACCTGGTCGGGCCCCGCGTCGAACCCCTCCAGCCGCGAGGCGATCGCGGACCGCAGCTCGATCAGCCCGCCGTTCGCGGTGTAGTCCGTCTCGTCCGCGAGCCAGGCCTCGCTCGCCGCCGCGAGCACGTGCGGCGCGACCGGCACGTCCGGCTCCCCGACGGCGAGCATGAGCACGTCCGGCAGGGTGATCGCCAGCTCGTGGACGCGGCGGATCCCGCTGCCGGGGACGGCCAGCGCGTTGGACGTGAACGACGGCACGGGGACATCCAACCGCCGTCGCGGCGCCGCAGGCGGGCTGGTAAGGTACTCGTCGGCTTTCGGGCGATCATGTGCGTCCCCGCACGGGCCCCCGTCGAGGCGGCGCACCGCCTCCCCCATCGAGCGAACCGCAGGAGCATCCGCATGGCCAACATCAAGAGCCAGATCAAGCGCATCGCGACGAACCAGAAGGCGCAGGAGCGCAACAAGGCCGTCAAGAGCGAGCTGAAGACCCACATCCGCGCCGTCCGCACCGCGGTCGCCGCCGGCGACAAGGACAAGGCCGGCAGCGCCCTCGCCCTCGCGGCGAAGAAGCTGGACAAGGCCGCCTCGAAGGGCGTCATCCACAAGAACCAGGCCGCGAACCGCAAGTCCGCGATCGCCAAGCAGGTCGCCGCGCTCTGAGTTCATGGGCTTCGACGCGCGAGCGCTCCGAAGCCGTGTCGCGTCGCCGTGCTGAGGCGCGCGGCGAGCTGCGACCTCGTGCCTCACGAAGGGCTGTCCGCATCGGCGGGCGGCCCTTCCGCCGTCCCCGGGTGATCTCGGCAGGCTCGATCGGCGGGGAGCTCGATCGGCGGGAGGGTCGGCGGCGTCGTGGGGCGGGATCGCCTCGCCGCGTCTCAGCGGCGGCGGCGGGTCCCGAAGATGCCGCCGATGACGTCGTTCAGGACGCCGCGCGTCGCCCTCGAGTTCAGCACCTGGCCGAGCACGCGCGCGCCGGTCTGGATCTGCCGCTGACGATCGCGGGCAGCGGCCTCGGCGGCGCGCTGGCGATCGCGGGCCTCCTTCTCCGCCTGGCGGCGGTCGGCCGCGTCCTCCCGTTCCTCCCGCTTGCGGTCCGCCTCCCGCTTGCGCGCCTCCGCCGCGGCCTGCCGCTCCGCGGCCACGCGGGCCTTCTCGGCCGCGGCGGCGTCCTTCTCGGCCTGCGCCTTCGCCGCAGCGGCGTTCATCCGCGCCGTCAGGATCTCCGCGGCGCTCTCGCGGTCGAGCGCCTCGCCGTACCGCGCCTGCAGCGGGGAGGCCGCGACGGCCGCCGCCATGGCGTCCTCCGCCATCGGCGACATCAGCGCCTGCGGTGCGCGCAGCCGCGTCCAGGCGACCGGAGTCGGCGCGCCGCGCTCGTTCATCACGGTGACGACGGCCTCCCCGATGCCGAGGGTCGTGAGCACCTCCTCCAGGTCGTACGCCGACCGCGGGTAGGTCTGCACGGTCGCCCGCAGCGACTTCGCGTCATCCGGGGTGAAGGCGCGCAGCTGGTGCTGCACGCGGCTGCCCAGCTGCCCGAGCACCTCCCCCGGCACGTCCTTCGGGGTCTGGGTGACGAACACGATGCCGACGCCCTTCGACCGGATCAGCCGCACGGTGCGGATCACCTGGTCGAGGAAGTCCTTCGACGCGTCGGCGAACAGCAGGTGCGCCTCGTCGAAGAAGAACACCAGCTTCGGCTTGTCGGCGTCCCCGACCTCGGGCAGGTCGTTGAACAGGTCCGCGAGCAGCCACATCAGGAAGGTGGAGTACAGCCGCGGCTTGTCCGCGACACCCGGCACCTCGAGCAGGCTGACGATCCCGCGGCCGTCCGGCGCGGTGCGGAGGAACTCAGCGGTGTCGATCTCCGGCTCGCCGAAGAACGCGTCCGCGCCGCCGTCGGCGAAGCCGATCAGCTCGCGCAGGATGACGCCGATGGTCGCGGGAGAGATGCCGCCGAGGCCGGCGAGGTCCGCCTTGCCCTCGTCGCCCGACAGCCACTGCAGCACCGCACGCAGGTCCGCGAGGTCGGCGAGCGCGAGGCCGTGCGCCTCCGCGTAGTGGAACACGAGCGCGAGGCTCGACTCCTGCGTGTCGTTCAGCCCGAGGGCCTTCGACAGCAGCAGCGGGCCGAAGCCGGCGACCGTCGCGCGGATCGGCACCCCGGTGCCGGCGCCACCGAGTGAGAAGAACTCGACCGGGAAGGACGTCGCGCTCCAGTCCTGCCCGATCGCCGCGGTCCGCGCGGTCAGCTTCGGGCTGGAGGCTCCCGGAGCGCCGATCCCGGACAGGTCGCCCTTGATGTCCGCCGCGAAGACCGGGACGCCGTGCGCGGACAGCTGCTCGGCGAGCGCCTGCAGCGTGCGCGTCTTGCCGGTGCCGGTGGCGCCGGCGACGAGGCCGTGCCGATTCAGCATCGCGACCGGGATCCGGATCTGCGCATCGGGCACGGGTGCGCCGTTCATCAGCGCGCCGAGCTCGAGCGCCGCGCCCTCGAAGGCGTAGCCGTCGCGGATGCGGGCGACCTCGTCGTCGTCGAGCGGGCCGGAGGTCTCGGCCGCGCGCGCCGGGGCGGCGGGCGGGATCGCCGCCTGCGCCGCTGCGGCGGCCGCGGCCGCCGCCTCCTGCGCCCGCTGCAGGGCGACCCGCGCCTCGGCCTGCAGCCGGGCCGCCTCCGCCGCGGCGTCCTCGGCAGCTCGCCTCGCCTGCTCCACCGCGTCGTCGCTCACGCGCCGATCCTCGCACCGCACCCGGTGTCGCGCATCGCGGGCGCGGGCGGCGGCGCGGGGATCAGGGCTCGCCGCGGCTCGCGAGGAAGGTGAGCAGGCGCTCGACCGCGAACTCGGGGTCGCGTGCGCCGCCCTTGACGCGCTCGTCGGTCCGAGCCGTCATCACGATGGCCCGGCCGACCCCCTCGGGACGCCAGCCCTGCGCGTCGCGCCGCGCGCGGTCGACCTGCCAGGGCGCCAGCCCGTGGTCCGACGCGACCTGCGCCGCCGACCCGTGGGCGTCGAGCACCTTCGCCATCGCGCGCAGCTTGGCGGCGATCGCGGCGACGATCGGCACCGGGTCCGCGCCGGTCGAGATCGCGTGCCGCAGCAGCACGAGCGCGTCGCCGCGGCGGCCCGCGAGGGCTGCGTCCGCGACCGCGAACGCGTCGGTCTCCATCCGCCCCGCGTAGTAGGTGCGGACCGTCGTCTCGCCGATGTCGCCGGTCACGTCGACGATCAGCTGGCGGCAGGCGGCTGCGAGCTCCGCGAGGTCGGCCTGGAACGCCGACACGAGGATGCGGAGGGCCCCCGGGCTGATGCGCCGCCCGGCGGCGCGGAACTCGGCGGCGGCGAACGCGGACCGGTCCGCATCGCGCTTGACCTCCGCGCAGGGGATCTCGATGCCGCCGCCCGCCCCGCTGCGGACGGCGTCGAGCAGCTTCTTGCCGCGCTGGCCGCCCGCATGCCTGAGCACGAGCGTCGTGTCGTCGGCCGGCGCCTCGAGGTAGCGGAGCGCCTCGGCCTGGAACGACTCGGCCAGCCGCTCGACGGAGGTCACCCGGATCAGCCGGGGCTCGCCGAAGAGCGACGGCGACGCGAGCGTGACGAGGTCGCCGGGCGCAGCCGACGACGCGTCGAGGTCGCTGACCTCGACGCTCGGATCGGCGGCGACGAGCGCGTCGCGGATCGCCCGGATCGCCCGCTCGGCCAGCAGCTCCTCCGGCCCCGACACGAGGACGACCGGGGCCGGACGCGCCGCCGACCACTCGACCTGCGGGATCTTCGACTTCGTCGCCCTCGTCGAGGCGGCGCGAGCGGGCATGGATCGAACCTACTTCGCCGGCGTCCACACCGCCGCGGTGACGGGGTGCTCGGTCCACAGCCGCAGCCGCCCGTCCCGCTGCCCGACGAGCACCATCCCGTCCTGGTCGGTGCGCACGGGGGCCGTGCCCGTGCTGCGGAGGATGTCGAGCAGCCGGGCGGTCGGGTGGCCGTAGTCGTTCCCGGCTCCCGCCGACACGATCCCGAGCGCCGCGCCCGCTGCGGCGTAGAACCGCGGGCTCTGATCGGCCGAACCGTGGTGGGACACCTTGACCACGTCGACCCGGGGCAGCGGCCCGAGCGCCAGCAGCGCGTCCTGCGCCTCCTCCCCCAGGTCGCCGGTCATCAGCACGGAGGGCCCGGGGCCGGTCACGGCCAGGGTGATGCTCGCCGGGTTGCCCGGCTCGACGCCGCCGAGGGGTCGAGGCGGCCAGAGGACCTCGAGCCGGAGCGCCCCGACCCGCGCGACGTCGCCTCGACCGGCTTCCTGGACGCGCGCCCCCGCGGCGCGCAGGGCGCTGAGCGCGCGGACCTGCTTGCCGCCGTCCGCCGGCCCGACGAGCGCCGTGGCCACCCGCGGAGCCACGGCGTCGGCGGCGCCGACGTGGTCGTCGTCCCAGTGCGTGAGCACCAGCAGGTCGATGCGACGGACGCCGAGCCGGTCGAGGCAGCCGAGGATCGCGCCGGGCTCGCGCCCGGTGTCGACGACGGCGAAGCGTCCCGCGCTCGAGAGCACGAGCCCGTCGCCCTGCCCGACGTCGCAGGCGGCGAGCGTCCAGTCCGTCGGGGTGCCGACGGATCGGCCGACGCCGCCGCCGACGACCGCGCCACCGAGCGCCAGGACCGCGGCGCCGACACAGGTTGCTGCGGCCAGCCGGATCCGGTTCGCCGTGCGGCGCCGCAGCGCGAGGATCCCGAGCACCGTGAGCAGGGCGGCGAGCGCGGCGCCGGCGAGGCCCGGCAGCCACCCGAGCTGCGGCAGGGCGCCGATGACGCGGGCGACCGCCGCGATCCAGGCGGCGGGCACCCACGCCAGCAGCGCCAGCCCGGCCGCGAGCGCAGGGACCGCGGGCGCGAGCAGGCAGGCGCAGAGCCCGAGGACGGTCGCGACCGGTGCCGCGGGCTCTGCCAGCAGGTTCGCGAGCACGCCGAGCACCGGGATGCCCGGCTGCAGCAGCACCAGGACGGGCTGGCACGCCGCCTGCGCGGCGACGGGGACCGCGAGCAGCAGGGCGAGACGCGGCGGCATCACCCGGGCGAGGCGCTCGGCGAGCGGCGGGGCGAGGAGCAGCAGCCCCGCCGTCGCCGCGACGCTGAGCACGAAGCCGGCGCTCCAGGCGATCCAGGGATCGAGCAGCAGCAGGACCGTCGTCGTCAGCGAGAGCGCAGCGGCCCCGGCGGTCCGGCGCCCGGCGACGACGCAGCCGAGCCCGATGCCGGTCATGACCGCCGCGCGCACCACCGACGGCTGCGGGGTGACGAGCACGACGAAGCCGGCGAGCGCCGCCCCGGCGAGCGCGGTGCGGGCGGCCCGCGGGAGCCGCGCCTGCGCACCGAGCGCGAGGACGGCGAGCACGACGACCGCGCAGTTCGCGCCCGAGACCGCCGTGAGGTGCGTGAGCGACGCGTCGCGCATCGCCTGCAGCAGGTCGCGCCCGACCCGACGGGTGTCGCCGATGGCGAGCCCGGGCAGGAGCGCCCCGCCGTCGCCGGGCAGGCCCGCCGTCAGCGCGGCGAAGCGGTCGCGGAGCGCCTGCGCGGCGGCCTCCCACGGCGGGGCGGGCGCGAGCACCCGCAGGCGCCCTCGGACGGAGCCGAGCACCGCCGACGCGTCGGCGGGCGGCGCCCGCCGGAGCACGACCACCGCCGCCACCGCGGTGATCGTGCCCCGGAGCACCGTGCGGGAGGCGGTCGCCCCGGTCGAGGCGACGCGCACGGTCGCGGTGACCCGGCGCCCGGTCTCGAGGCCGGGCGGATCCCGCTCCGCCTGACCGACGAGGGCCGCGCCGGCGACGAGGCCGACGAGCACCGCGCCCGCGACGACCAGGTGCGCGGCCCTGCTCCGGGAGCGGCGGGCGACCGGGAGCGCGACCGCCGCGACGACCGCCGCGACCGCGAGCAGCGGTGCTCCGGCGCCGGGGACGGCCGTCGCGAGCAGCGCGGCGCCCCACACGGCGGTCGCCGGCAGCAGCAGCCCGGAGCGGACGAGTCCCGGGCTCACAGCGTCACCGCGTCCCGCAGCCCGGCGAGGGTCTTCGGGCCGATGCCGCCGACCTCGCCCAGCTCGTCGACCGAGCGGAACGGCCCGTGCGCCGTCCGGTAGGCGACGATGCGCTGCGCGAGCGCGGGGCCGATCCGCGGCAGCGTCTCGAGCTGCTCGGCGGTCGCGCTGTTCAGGGCGACCGTGCCGGCGCCCGCTCCGGCCGCCGCGCCGCCGGGCCCGCTCGCGGTTCTCGGCGCGGCGCCCCGAACGGGTACGACGACCTGCTGCCCGTCGACCACCGGCGCCGCGAGGTTCACCGCGCCCTGGTCCGCGCCTGCGGCCGGCCCGCCGGCAGCGGCGACGGCGTCGATGGTGCGGCTGCCGGGTGGCAGCGACACGAGGCCGGGTCGGCGGACCGCGCCCGACACGTGCACCAGCAGCGGCGTGGGCTCGGGTGCCGGAGGCCGCTCGACCGCGACGGCCGGCACCGACGTCTCGCTGCCCGCCGCACCCGCGGACGCCAGCGCCACGGCGATCGCGAGCACGACGGCCCCGCCCGCGACCGCGACCACCGCGACCAGGCGCCGCCGCGGCCCGCTCGCGAACCGGCGCTGCAGCGGATCCACGCCGCGACGCTAGGGAGGCGCGGTGCGGCGCCGGGCCGTCAGGCGGCGCGGATCCGGGACTCGGCCGGATCCGCGCCTGGGGAGGAGCGGATCACTCCGTCGCGATGCTCACGACCTTCGGCGCGCGCACCACGACGCGGGCGATGCGCCGGGTGCCGACCGTGCGCCGCACCGCGTCGGACGAGGTCGCGAGCCGCTCGAGGTCCTCCGCCGTGATCTTCGGGGACACGTCGAGCCGGTCGCGCACCTTGCCGTCGACCTGCACGATCGCGGTGACGGACTCCTCGACGAGCAGCGTCGGGTCCGCCTTGCGCCAGCCGTGCAGGGCGACCGACGGTGCGTAGCCCAGCCGCTCCCACATCTCCTCCGCCGTGTAGGGCGCGAAGAGGCTGAGGGCCAGCGCGATGGTCTCGACGGCCTCGCGCACGGCCCCGTCGGCGGGACCCGCGTCGCCGTCGACCGCCTTGCGGACGGCGTTCGTCAGCTCCATGATCCGTGCGATCAGCACGTTGAACTTGAACGTCTCGGCCAGGCCCGGCGCGTCGGCGAGGAAGCGGTGCGTCTGGCGGCGCAGCGCCGCGTCGCCGGTCGCCCAGACGACGTCGGGGCTGCTCGTGACCTCGGTCGCGAGCCGCAGCGCGCGGTTCAGGAACTTGACCTGACCGCCCGGCCGCACGTCCTCCCAGTCGATCGTGTCCTCGGGCGGCCCGGCGAAGGCCATCGTCAGCCGGATCGCGTCGACGCCGAAGCGCGCGAGCTCGTCACCGAGGTCGACGCCGCCGCGGCTCTTCGACATCTTCTGGCCGCCGGCCAGCACCATGCCCTGGTTCAGCAGGGCGCTGAAGGGCTCGGTGAAGTGCACGAGGCCGAGGTCGAACAGCACCTTCGTGATGAAGCGGGAGTACAGCAGGTGCAGGATCGCGTGCTCGACGCCGCCCACGTACTGGTCGACGGGCGCCCAGGTGTCGGCGGCCGCGGGATCGAACGCCCGCTGGTCGTCGGTCGCCGACAGGAAGCGCAGGAAGTACCAGGAGCTGTCGACGAACGTGTCCATCGTGTCCGCGTCGCGCCTCGCGGGCGTGCCGTCCACCGGGTTCGGCACGTTCACCCAGTCGGTCGCCGCGCCGAGGGGCGAGGTGCCCTTCGGCTTCAGGTCGAGCCCGGCGGTGTCGGGCAGCACGACCGGCAGCTGGTCCTCGGGCACCGGGATCTCGGTGCCGTCCGCCCCGTGGATGATCGGGATCGGGGTGCCCCAGAACCGCTGCCGGCTGATCAGCCAGTCGCGGAGGCGGTAGCTCTTGGCGGCGCGACCGGTGCCCGCGGCCTCGAGGTCCTTGATCATGCGGGCGATCGCGTTCGCCTTGGACATCCCGTTCAGCGGGCCGGAGTTGACCATCCGGCCCTCGCCCGTCAGCGCGATGCCGGTCTTCGCCGGGTCGACGGTCTCGATGTCGGGCAGCTCGCCGTCCGGGGGGATGACGGGGATCACGCCGGTGACCGGCTGGAAGGTGTCCACCACCGTCTTCACGGGCAGGTCGAAGGCCCGGGCGAAGTCGAGGTCGCGCTGGTCGTGGGCGGGCACGGCCATGATCGCGCCGGTGCCGTAGTCGGACAGCACGTAGTCCGCGCTCCAGATCGGCAGCCGGTCGCCGTTGACGGGGTTGATCGCCCAGCGCCCGAGCGGCACGCCCGTCTTCACCCGGTCGGCGGACAGCCGCTCGACCTCGGTCGTCGACTGGACGCGCGCGAGGTAGGCGGCGAACGGCTCCGCGAACTCGGCGGGCTGGCCCGCGATCAGCTCCGCCGCCAGGTCGGAGTCCGGTGCGACCACCATGTAGGTCGCGCCGTGGAGCGTGTCCGGCCGGGTGGTGAACACGGAGATCGGCTCGTCACGGCCCTCGACGCGGAACTCCACCTCGGCCCCGTTGCTGCGGCCGATCCAGTTCCGCTGCATCGCGATGACCTTGGCGGGCCAGGTGCCCTCCAGCTGCTTCAGGTCGTCGAGCAGCCGGTCCGCGTACTCCGTGATCCGGAAGTACCACTGCGTCAGCTTCTTCTTCTCGACGACGGCGCCGCTGCGGTCGCTCGTGCCGTCGGGCAGCACCTGCTCGTTCGCCAGCACCGTCTGGTCCACCGGGTCCCAGTTGACCCAGCTGTCCTTCCGGTACGCCAGGCCCTTCTCGTACAGCTTGAGGAACAGCCACTGGTTCCAGCGGTAGTACTCGGGGTCCGAGGTGTGGAGCTCGCGGCTCCAGTCGAAGCTGATGCCGTACCGCTCGAACGACGCCTTCTGCGTCGCGATGTTCGCGTAGGTCCACTCCTTCGGGTCGACCCCGCGCTTGATGGCCGCGTTCTCGGCGGGCAGCCCGAAGCTGTCCCAGCCGATCGGGTGGAGCACGTTGAAGCCGCGCTGCCGCCAGTAGCGGGCGACGATGTCGCCGAAGGCGAACGCCTCCGCGTGCCCCATGTGCAGGTCGCCGGAGGGGTACGGGAACATGTCGAGGATGTACTTGCGGGGGCGGGTGTCGCCCTCCCGGTCCGTGCGGAAGAAGTCCCCCTCGCGCCAGATCGGCTGCCACTTGTCCTGCAGCTGCGAGAAGGTCGGCAGCTCGTCGGGGGTCTCGGCCATGGCGTTTCCTCAGGTGGTCGTGCAGGGACAGCCGCCCAGCCTACGGGGCGGGCGCCTACGCTGAAGGTCACGCTCGACCCGCGAAGGAGCGCCCGCTGGACGCCTGGCTGACCGCCCTGCTCGACGGGATCGCGGGGCTCGGGGCGTGGCGGTTCGTCCTCGCCTTCGTCGGCATGTTCTGCGAGACGTCGCTGTTCATCGGGCTGCTGGTGCCGGGCGACACGGTCGTGCTGCTCGCCTCGTCCGGCAACGACGGGTGGGGGCAGTGGGGCCTCATGCTGGCCGCCGTCGTCGTCGGGTCGCTCGCCGGCGAGAGCGTGGGCTGGGCGATCGGCCGCTTCTTCGGCGAGCGCCTGCGGCTGAGCCGGATCGGGCGGCGCATCGGCGAGCGCCAGGTGCTGCGGGCGCAGCGCTGGATGGATCGGCGCGGCGGGGTCGCGATCCTGCTGTCGCGCTTCCTGCCGATCATGCACGCGCTGATGCCGGTCACGGCCGGTGCGGGCGGGTTCCCCTACGGCCGGTTCATGGCGTGGACCACACCGGCCTGCGTCGCCTGGGCGCTGCTCTACGTCTCGGTCGGCACCGCCGCGGGCTCCGGCTACCGGCAGTTCGTGGGCCAGGTCCACAGCGTCGGGTGGATCGTGCTCGGCGCGCTGGTGCTCTTCCTCGTGGCCGTCGCGCTCGGCAAGCGGCTGCTGCACCGCGTCGACGAGCGCTGAGCCGGGCCGCAGACGGCCGATGCCGCCTCCCGGGGACGGGAGACGGCATCGGCCGCGTGCGGGCGGGGCGGATCAGCCCAGGTCCTTGTCCTTCAGCCACTGCTCCGCGGCGGTCGACGGGTCGGTCTTGTCGGCGCCCTGCACCTCGCGGTTCAGCTGGAGCAGGTCCTTCGTCGTCAGCTGCTGCGACACGGCGTTCAGCGCCTGGCCGACCTCCTCGGACGCCTTCGACTTCGACACGAGCGGCACGATCTGCTGCGACGCGAAGAGGTTCTTCGGGTCGGTGAGCGTGACGAGGTCGTTCTCGGCGATCGACGGGGTCGTCGAGTAGATGTCGGCGACCTGGACCTGACCGCTCGTCAGCGCCTTCAGCGTCGTGTTGCCGCCGCCGTCGTTGATGGCGCGGAACTTCACGTTGTCCAGGCCGTAGACCGACTTGAGGCCCTTGATGCCGTCCGGCCGCGTGGCGAACTCGGGGTTCGCCGCGAGGGTGAAGGAGTCGAGCTTCTTCAGGTCGCCGATCGAGGTCAGGCCGTTCTTCTTCGCGAACTCCTGCGTCACGTTGAGCGAGTCGGAGTCGGCCGCCTGGGCCAGCTCGTACGCGGTCGCGTTCAGGGAGCCGACCTGCTGGTCGATCGCCTGCTTGACGGCGTCGCCGCTCTTCGCGTTCGCGCTCTGGTCGAGGTACGACAGCAGCGAGCCCGCGTACTCCGGGATCAGGTCGATCTCGCCGTTCTTCAGCGCCGGCAGGTAGGCGTCGCGGGCGCCCGCGGACTTGTACGTGATGTCGTAGCCCTTGGCTGCCAGCGCCCCGCCGTACAGGTGGGCGAGGATCTCGTTCTCCGGGAAGTTCGCGAAGCCGACGACGAGCGACTTGTCGCCGCCCGCGGCGCTGCTGCCGCTGGAGGAGGCGGACGGGGCGGACGTGGCGCCGATGCTGCCCGAGCTCGCGCAGCCGGCGAGGCCGAGCACGACGGCGGCGGTGGCCGCGGCGGTGCCGAGGACGCCGCGGCGGGTGAGGCCCTTGCGGATGATGGACATGGTGCGTTCAGTTCCCTTCGGGTGCGGGTGCCCGGGTCGGAGCGACGCGGCTGCGTCGGCTCCGTGCTGTGGTGCGCTCCGCGCCGCGGGACACCCCGCGCGGTGCGGCCGCCCGCTCGACGACGGCCAGGATGCCGTCGACGAGGAGTGCGAGGACGGTGACGAGGATCGAGCCGGCGACCACCTGGACGTAGTCGCGGCTCGCCTGGCCGCCGATGATGAACAGGCCGAGCGAGACGAGGCCGACCTGCGAGACGAGTGTCACCGAGGCGATGATCTGCAGCACGGTGCTGCGCAGGCCGCCGAGGATCAGCGGCGCCGCGAGCGGCAGCTCGACGCGCAGCAGGATCTGCCACTCGGTGAAGCCCATCGCCCGGGCCGCGTCGATCGTCTGCCGGTCGACGGCGGCGAGCCCGGAGTAGGCGCCGGCGAGCAGGGGCGGGACGCCGAGCAGGACGAAGACGAAGACCGCGGGCCCGATGCCGAGCGTGAAGGCGATGAACAGCAGCGCGAGCAGGCCGAGCGTCGGGAAGGCCCGGACGACGTTGGCGACGACGACCGCGTAGCGCGTGCCGCGGCCGGTGTGCCCGATGTAGAGGCCGATCGGCAGCGCGACCAGCGCGACCACGAGCACGCTGAGGCCGGTGAGCAGCAGGTGCGCGCCGAGCGCGTCGAGGATGCCGGGCCCGAAGTTCACCGACGCCCAGTTGGCCGGGTCGAGGATCCACTGGACCGCCTGCACGAACAGCATCAGGCGGCCCGCCCCTCGGTCGCGGCGGCCCGGACCGCCCGCCGCCTGCGCCGGGTCGAGGTCGCCGCCTGCCACGGCATCAGCAGGCGGCCGAGCAGGGTCAGCACGACGTCGAAGACCGCCGCGAGCAGCAGCACCAGCACGATGCCGACGAACGCCTCGAGCAGGAAGGCGCGCGACTGCGCGTCGGTGAAGAGGGTGCCGAGGTTCTGGATGCCGATCAGCGCGCCGATCGTGGCGAGGCTGATCGTGCTCACGCTGACGACCCGGACGCCGGCGAGCAGGACCGGCCCGGCGAGCGGCAGCTCGACGCGCCAGAAGCGCTGCGCCGGCGAGTAGCCCTGCGCGACCGCGGACTGCCGCACCTCCGGCGACACCGACGAGAAGGCGTCGGTCGCCGAGCGGACCATGAGCGCGACGGCGTAGATGAGCAGGGCGAACACGACGTTGCGCGAGTCGAGCAGCGGCAGGCCGAGCGTGACCGGCACGAGGATCACGAGGGCGAGGCCGGGGATCGTGTAGAGGATGTTGCCGCCGGTCAGCAGCACCGCGCGCGCCACCCGCGAGCGGGAGGCGAGGTAGCCGAGGGGCACCGAGACCACGAACCCGATGACGATGGCCGGGACGCATTGCGCGACGTGCGCAGCGGTGTACGAGGCCAGGTCGTCGAGATGGCTCAGCACCCAGTCCATCAGGCGTCCCCCGCCTGGTCCGTCTTGTTCGAGACGCTGCGCGACTTCGGCCCGGCGCCCGCGGCGGCGAGCTCCAGCCTGCCGCCGGGCGCGCTGACCAGGCCCGCCGGGTAGCCGGTGCCGTCGACGAGCAGCACGTCGTCGCCGTCCCCGTCGCGCTCGGCGGTGAGCCGGCGCTTGCCGCGCTTGGCCCCGATGAAGTCCGCGACGAAGTCGTCGGCCGGGCGCGCGAGGATCTCCTGCGGCGTGCCGATCTGCGCGACGATCCCGCCGCGTCTCAGGATCACGACCTGGGTGCCGAGCAGGAACGCCTCGTCGATGTCGTGCGTGACGAAGACGACGGTCTTGCCGAGCTCGCGCTGCAGCCGCAGCAGCTCCTGCTGCAGCTCGTCGCGGACGAGCGGGTCGACGGCGCCGAACGGCTCGTCCATGAGCAGGATGTTCGGGTCCGCGGCGAGGCCGCGGGCGACGCCGACGCGCTGCTGCTGGCCGCCGGAGAGCTGCGCGGGGTACCGCTTCGCCATGGAGCGGTCGAGCCCGACGACGTCGAGCAGCCCGAGCGCCGCCTCGCGCGCGGCGGCCTTCGGTGTGCCGGTGAGGATCGGCACGGTGGCGACGTTGTCGACGACGGTGCGGTGCGGCAGCAGGCCGGAGTTCTGCATCACGTAGCCGATGCGCCGCCGCAGCTGGACGGGCGGGATGTCGGAGACGTTCTCGCCGTCGATGAGGATCTCGCCGCCGGAGGCGTCGACCATGCGGTTGATCATCCGCAGCAGGGTCGTCTTGCCGCAGCCGGACGAGCCGACGAAGACGGTCGTGGACCGCGACGGGATCGTCAGCGAGAAGTCCTCGACGGCGGTCGTGCCGTCCGGGTACGTCTTGCGGACATGGCGGAACTCGATTCCCACAGGCGCATCCTTCGTGAGCGGTTCCACCGGACGGGCTCCGGCCGGCCGCCAAACCTACCCAAGGGGTCGGACGCGGCCCATACCGGCGGTCAGGCTTGCAGCCAGTGCTCAGGAATCGTGTCTGCGAGACTGCCCGCGTGCCGACGACGCCCGAAGCCGCCTCGCACCGCCGCCGGTTCCGCCGGCGCACGCCCTCCCCCGCGGTCGAGCAGGCCGTCGGAAGAGCGATGCGCGTCGACCAGGCGATCCGCGAGTTCCGCGAGCAGCGGGCCCGCCGCAAGGGGCGCACGCCCATCGTGATCCCCTACGCCGGCTACGGGTCGACGAGCTGGATCCGGGTGCTCGGCCGCGTGCTGATCACGAACCGCGACCCGTCGGCGGAGGGGCTCGAGTCGATCCGCGGCTGGCGCAGCTTCACCGGCATCCCCGTCGACCGCGCGCCGGTCCTCGTCGAGGCGGGAGGCACCCGCCACCACGTCCTCGCGGACCGAGGCGGCGTGATCGACGTCAAGATCGAGGTGGCGCTGACGCCCGGCTGGCACGACGTCACCCTGCGCTGCGAGGACGTCCCCGACGCGGACGAGTTCACGGCGCCCGTGTTCGTGCTCGACCCGGACGCGCCGTTCGGCGTCGTGTCCGACATCGACGACACGGTGATGGTGACCGCGCTGCCGCGGCCGCTGCTCGCGGCCTGGAACACGTTCGTGCTGAACGAGCACGCCCGCAACCCGACGCCGGGGATGTCGGTGCTCTACGACCGCATCCGGCGCGCGCACCCGGCGGCGCCGTTCCTCTACCTCTCGACCGGCGCCTGGAACGTCGCGCCCACCCTGCGCCGCTTCCTCAGCCGCAACCTGTACCCGGCCGGGCCGCTCCTGCTGACCGACTGGGGCCCGGAGCCCGACCGCATCTTCCGCTCCGGGCGCGCGCACAAGATCGACGAGCTCGAGCGCCTGGCGGCCGAGTTCCCCGACGTGAAGTGGCTGCTGATCGGCGACGACGGCCAGCACGACGAGGAGACCTACAGCGGGTTCGCCGAGGCCCATCCCGAGAACGTCGCGGCGATCGGCATCCGGCAGCTCTCGGACAGCGAGGCGGTGCTGGCGGGCGGCCGCTCCCGCGAGCGCTGGCGGGAGGACGTCACCGAGGTCGACTGGATCTTCGCCCCCGACGGCAACGACTTCGCCCGCGCCCTGGAGGCGCGGGGCCTCCTCTAGGACGCCGTTCCATCTTGTAGGCAGATCTCGCCCTGGGACCGAGATCTGCCTACAAGATGAACGTCAGCGGGCGGACCAGCCGGCCGGGCCGTCGCTGCCCGCCTGGTACTCCTCGAGGGGCACGTCGCCCGAGGCCCACGCGTCGAGCACCGGCTGCACGATCTCCCAGCAGCGCACCGCGACGTCGCCGCGGATCGACAGGGTCGGGTCGTCGCCGAGGATGCCGCGCAGCACCTCGCCGTACTCCGTCACCCCGCTCCGCGGCAGCGCGCCCGTCACCTCGACGGGCTCGAGCTCGAAGGGCATGTCGCCGCCGCCGGACGTGAACCGCATCTCGACGCGCGGCGGCTTGAAGCCGAGCACGAGCCGCTCCGGCTGCCCGCTGCCCCGCTGCCCCTCCGGCCGGGTGCGGACGGGGCGGAACTCGGCCGCGATCTCGTTGCGCGGCGACCCGATCGCCTTGCCGGAGCGCAGCACGAACGGGACGCCCGCCCAGCGCGGGGTCGCGACCTCGAGCGCGATCTCGGCCAGGGTCTCGGTGCCGCGGTCGGGGTCGACCCCGTCCTCGTCCGCGTAGGAGGGCAGGCGCTTGCCGTCAACCTCGCCCGCCGTGTACCTGGCGCGCCGCGAGGGCCGGTCCGTGCCGGGGAAGACCGGCCCGTGCGGCCACACGCGGGTCGCCTGGAGCGCCGTCGCGAGCGCGTCGCGGAGGTGCTCCGCGTCGAACGCCAGCGGCTCCTCCGCGGTGGAGACCGCGAGCACCTGCAGCAGGTGGGACTGCAGCATGTCCTTCAGCGCGCCCGCGCCGTCGTAGTAGCCGGCCCGGCCCTCGAGGCCGAGCTGCTCGTCGTAGACGATCTCGACGCGCTCGACGTCCTCGGCGCTCCAGGACCGCTCGAGCAGCCGGTTGTTGAAGCGCATCGCGAGCATGGCGAGCGCCGCCCGGTGGGCGAGGAAGTGGTCGACCCGGTGGATGCGGTCCTCCGGCACCACCTTGGCGAGCTCGTCGTTCAGGTGCGCGGCGCCCTCCGCGTCGTCGCCGAACGGCTTCTCGAGCGCGAGCACCGTGTGCTCCGGCAGGTCGATCGCCTGCAGCACCGCCGCGACCTTCACGACGACGCTCGGCGGCAGCGCGAAGTAGACGACCAGGTCGCCCTCGACGTGCTCGAGCAGCCGGGCGAAGTCGTCCTTCGACGTCGGGTCGCCGACCACGTACTCGGCGTCGCCCACGAGGGCGTCCGCGAGGTCGCCGCTCGCGTCCGCGTCGCCGAACGCGTCGCGGACCTCCTGCCGCCACTCGTCGTCGGAGTGCTCGCTGCGGCCGCTGCCGATCAGCTTCAGCCCCTGCAGCAGCTCGAGGTCCGAGTCCTCGCCGCCCGCGATGAGGCTGCCGATGCCGGGCAGCAGCAGCCGGCGCGTCAGGTCGCCGCTCGCGCCGAGGATGAGCATGGTGGTCGTCGCCGTCACGGCCGGGAGCGTACTGATGGCGCTCTGGGGACGTCCCGGGTGCCCGCGCTACCGTGCGGCCATGCCGGGCGAGCGCAACTGGGCGAGGAACCTCGAGTACACGGGCCGCATCGAGCACCCGGGGAGCGTCGAGGCGCTGCGGGAGGCCGTGGCGGGCGCGAGCAGGGTGCACGCCCTCGGCACGCGGCACGCGTTCAGCCCGTGCGCGGACACCGACGGCCTGATCCTCGCGCAGGACCGGATCGACCCCGACCTCGTCGTGGACCAGGACGCGGGCACCGCGACGGTGGGCGCCGGCATCCGGCTCGGCGACCTCGGCCGCCTGCTCGCCGACGAGGGCCTCGCGATCGCGAACTACCCGTCGCTGCCCCACGTCTCCCTCGGCGGCACCGTCGCGACGGCCACCCACGGCTCCGGCGACGGGCTCGGGATGCTCGCGACGCTGGTCCGCGGGATGCAGGTCGTCGGGCCGGGCGGCGAGCTGCGGGAGATCGCCGGGGAGGACCTCGCCGGCGCGGTCATGTCCTACGGCGCGCTCGGCGTCGTCACCCGCCTGACGCTCGCGGTCGAGCCCGCGTTCGACGTGCGGCAGGACCCCTTCGGCGCGCTGCGCTGGTCGGCGCTCGAGGAGCACCTGGACGAGGTGTTCGCGTCCGGCTACTCCGTCAGCGTCTTCACGAAGTGGACCGGTGACGCCCGCAACGCGCTCGTGAAGTCCCGCGGCGCCGAGCCGGTGACCGAGCTATTCGGCGCGGAGCCGGTGCACCGTACGCCCGCCGAGATCGAGGCGGACACGAAGAGCACGGAGGTCGGCGCCCCCGGGCCCTCCTGGGACCGCCTGCCGCACTTCCGCATCGCCGCGGTCCCGAGCGTCGGCGAGGAGCTGCAGAGCGAGTACTTCGTCCCGCGGGCGGAGGCGCGCGCCGCGCTCGACGCGCTGCGCTCCATGGGGGCCGACATCGACGAGGCGCTGCACGTCACGGAGCTGCGGACGGTCGCGGCGGACCGCCTGTGGCTCTCCCCCGCCTCGGGCGGGGACGTGCTCGCCATCGGCTTCACCTGGCGCGACGCGCCCGAGCTGGTCATGCCCCTGCTGCCGCGGATCGAGGAGCACCTGCTGCCGCTCGGCGCACGGCCCCACTGGGCGAAGCTGTTCCACGCGCGCCGGGACCAAGTGCGCGAGGGGCTGCCCCGCTTCGACGACTTCGCCGCGATGCGCGACGCCGCGGACCCGGACCGGGTCTTCGGCAACCCCTTCCTCGAGGAGGTGCTGGGGGCGTGACGCCGCTGCCGGACGACCTGCTGCGGCGCGTGCACGAGCGCGCGCCCGCGCACGACCGCGACGGGTCCTTCCCGCACGAGGACCTCGCGGAGCTGCGCGCCGCCGGGTACCTCGCGGCCCTGGTCCCGACGGCGATGGGCGGCGGGGGCGCGACGATCGAGCAGGTCGCGCGGGAGCAGATGCGGCTCTCCTCGGCGGCGCCCGCGACCGCGCTCGCGGTGAACATGCACCTGGTGTGGACCGCGGTGGCCCGCACCCTGCACGACCGCGGGGACGCCTCGCTCGACCTCGTGCTGCGCGGCGCCGCGGACGGGGAGCTGTTCGCGTTCGGCGTCAGCGAGCCCGGCAACGACCTCGTGCTCTTCGGCTCGACGGTGCGCGCCGAGACCGCCGACGACGGCTCGGTCGCCTACACGGGGCTGAAGACGCCCGTGTCGCTCGGCCCGGTCTGGACCCGCCTCGGCACCTTCGGCCTGGACGAGGCGGACCCTGCGGGTCCGCGGATCGTGTGGGCGTTCCTCGACCGCGCGACCCCCGGCGTCGAGGTCGTCGAGGACTGGGACGTGCTCGGGCAGCGGGCGACCCGCTCGGACTCCGTGCGGCTCGACGGCGCCGTCGCGCCGGCCGAGCGCGTCGTGCGGCGCCTGCCGCCCGGCCCGAACGCGGACCCGCTGGTCTTCGGCGTGTTCGTCTGCTTCGAGGTGCTGCTCGCCGCCGTCTACGCCGGCATCGCGCACCGCGCCGTGGAGCTCGCGGCCGAGGCGGCCCGGCGCCGCACCTCGCTCCGGCTCGGCGGCGCGGCGCGGTCCGACGATCCGCTGGTGCGCCGCCGGGTCGCCTCGGCCGCCCTGCTCGACGACGGGCTCGACGCGCAGGTGCTCGGTCTCGCCCGCGACCTCGACGAGCGCGTCGACCACGGCCCGCGGTGGTTCGCGAAGGCGTCGGGGCTGAAGGTGCGGGTCACCGAGACGGCCCGCGCCGTCGTGGACGAGGCGGTCCAGGTCGCGGGCGGCAGCGGCTACGCGTCGACCTCGGAGCTGTCGCGCCTCTACCGCGACGTGCTGGCGGGCGCCTTCAACCCGTCCAGCCACGACTCGGCCCTCACGACCATCGCGACCGCGGTGCTCGGGCCCCCGGCGGGGTGAGCAGCCCCGAGACCTGGATGGTTGCCGAACGTCCACTGACCCGTTCGTAGCATCGTGCGGTGACCGATCGACGGCAGAACAAGGCCCTCATCCTCGCGACCTGCTGCCTGAGCCTCTTCATCGTGACGCTCGACGCGACCGTCGTGAACGTCGCCCTCCCGACGCTCGGGAAGGAGCTGGGCGCGAGCGTCTCCGGGCTGCAGTGGACGCTCGACGCGTACACGCTGACCCTCGCGAGCCTGCTCGTGCTGGCGGGCTCGAGCGGGGACCGCTTCGGCCGGCGGCGCATGTTCCGCATCGGGCTCGTCGTCTTCGGCCTCGGTTCGCTCGCGAGCAGCCTCGCGCCCTCGGTCGGGGTGCTGATCGCCGCGCGCGTGCTGCAGGCCGTCGGCGGCTCCATGCTGAACCCGGTCTCGCTGTCGATCATCACGAACGTCTACACGGACAAGGCCGCGAGGGCGGGCGCGCTCGGCGTCTGGGGCGCGGTCAGCGGCGTCTCCCTCGGCTTCGGCCCCCTCGTCGGGGGCCTGCTGGTGGAGACGATCGGCTGGCGGTCGATCTTCTGGGTCAACGTGCCGATCGTCGTCATCGCGCTCGTGCTGACCGCCGTCTTCGTGCCGGAGTCGAAGGCGGAGCACCGCCGCCGCTTCGACCTGCCCGGTCAGGCGCTCATCATCGTCGGCCTCGCGGGGCTCGTCTTCGCGATCATCGAGGGCCCGGGCCTCGGCTGGGCCTCTCCCGGGACGATCGCCGCCTTCGTCATCGCCGGGGCCGCCCTCGTCGCGTTCGTGCCGGTCGAGCTGAAGCGCAAGGATCCCCTGATCGACCCCCGCTTCTTCTCGAGCATCCCGTTCTCCGGCGCCTTCGCGGCCGCGCTGCTCGCGTTCGGCGGGTGGAGCGCGTTCCTCTTCACGAACACGCTCGTGCTGCAGAGCGTCCGCGGCTTCTCCCCCATCGTCACGGGGCTCCTCTTCATGCCCGCCGGGCTCGCGATCCTCGTGCTCTCGCCCGTCTCCGGCCGCCTCGTCGGCTCGCGCGGCACCCGGCTGCCGATGACCCTGTCCGGGGTGCTGCTCGCGGCCGGCGCGGCGGCGCTCGCGTTCACCACGGCGTCGACCCCGATCGCGCTGGTGGCGGTCCTGTTCCTCGTCTTCGGCGCGGGCTTCGGCCTCGTGAACGCCCCGATCACGAACACGGCGGTCGGCGGGATGCCGAACGAGCAGGCGGGCGCCGCCTCGGCCGTGGCTTCGACCGCGCGGCAGATCGGCGTCGCCCTCGGCATCGCGCTCGCCGGCTCGATCACCGGCGCGTCCACCGGCGGGAAGGTGTCGAAGTCGTTCGTCACCGACGCGCACCCGCTCTGGTGGATCGTCGTCGGCGTCGGGATCGTGCTGATCGCGATCGCGCAGATCAGCAACTCGGCGCCCGCGGAGCGCTCCAGCGAGCGGCTCGGCCCGATGCTCCGCGACACCGCGAACGCCTGACCCGGAGGATCCGCTGCGCAGCGACGTCCTCTGCCGTCAGCAGCGCCGAATGCGTCACGGAGCAGCGAAGCAGGCGAGGGGCCGCGTCGCCCGTGTACACTCGACGGGCCGCACATCGCGGCGAGCACGGGTCTGTGGCGCAGCTGGTAGCGCACCTGCATGGCATGCAGGGGGTCAGGGGTTCGAGTCCCCTCAGATCCACTTCAGGAGGCGCCGTCCGCGAGGACGGCGCCTTCGTCGTTCCCGGGCGGTTCGACGCTCGGCTCCGTCCCCGACGGCCCGGCTACCGTGATCGGCGGGGCGACCGGCGCCCCGGGAGCGGGGACGGTCATGGCGGAGGCGCTGCGGATCACGGTGCTGGGCGGGAGCGGCTACGCCGGTTCGAGCACGGTGCGGGAGGCGGCGTCGCGCGGCCACCGCGTCGTCGCGGTGCAGCGCCACGCGCCGGCTGAGCGCGTCGAGGGCGCCGAGTACCTGGAGGCCGACGCCACCGACGACGGCGTGCTCGACGCGGTCGTGGACGCGGACGTCGTCGTCGCCGCCCTCGCACCGCGCGGCGACCTGGCGGGCGCCCTGTTCCCGCTCTACGCGCACCTCGCGAAGCGGGCCGCGGCCGAGGGCACGCGGCTGATCGTCATCGGCGGCTGGAGCGGGTTGCGGCCGGCCGAAGGCGCGCCCCGATTCAGCGAGGGCGACGTCGACCCGCGCTTCGCCGACGAGGCGCGCGAGATGGTGCGCGTGCTCGAGTGGCTGCCCACCGCGGACCCGGAGCTGCAGTGGCTGTTCGTCAGCCCGGCGGCGGTGTACGGCGCCTACGCGCCCGGCGACGCGACCGGGCGCTACCGGATCGGCGGCGAGGTCGCGCTGACGAACGAGGACGGCTCCCCCACCGCGATCTCGGGCGCCGACTTCGCCCGCGCGGTCGTCGACCTCGCCGAGGGCGACCGGACGCGGGAGCACGTCGGCGTCGCGTCCTGACGGTCGCACCACCGACGGCGGTCCCGACGGGCTCGGCCGGCGGAGGTCGGCCGGCGAGGGCGGGTCAGGACGCGGCGGCGGGCTCCTCGAGCGGGATCAGCGGGCAGTCCCGCCACAGGCGCTCGAGCGAGTAGAACTGCCGGTCCTCCTCGAGGAAGACGTGCACGACGACGTCGCCGAAGTCGAGCAGCTCCCAGTGGCCCGACCCGCGGCCCTCCCGGCGCTTCAGCTGCACCCCGGAGGCGCCGAGCCGCTCGTCGATCGCATCCGCGATCGCGGAGACGTTCCGTTCGCTGCTGCCGGAGACGAGGAGGAACGCGTCGGTCAGCGGCAGCCGGCCCGACACGTCCAGCGCGACCGGATCGGTGGCGTTGCGGGACGAGGCGGCGTCCGCCGCCTGCTGGACCTGGGCTCTGATCGACTGCTCCATCTGGCCGATCAGAATATCTTGAAGATCCAGCTGCCGACGAGCAGGGTCACCACACCCACAGCCATCGCACCGGCGACGATGGCGAGCACCGTCGGCACGAGGTTGCCGCGGCTCGGCCGCCCGGTGACGACGCGGTTGTGCGGCGCGCCGCTCACCGCGTTCGCGGCCCGCTTCGGCGCGACGCCCGCCGCGGGCTCGTCCTGGCTCGCGTCGTAGAGGCGGTCGATGTCGTGGGAGTCGTAGTGCTCCTCGCTGACGCCCGTGGAGGAGAACCGGTTGGACAGCTTCATCGAGCCGGTGATGAAGATGTCGCCGGTGCCGCTGACGGCCTGCGTGAGGTCCACCGGCTGCGGGTCGTTCGGCAGGATCAGGGCGGGCGAGGTGCCGTGGGAGCTCTGGACCTGGCGGCTCAGCAGGCTGCCGAAGCCCTCCTGGGCCTCCTCGTCGTCGGCCCACGCGAGCGCCGGCTTCGGGGCCTGGGCCGCGGGCTGCGCCGGCTGCTGCCGGGCCTTGCGGATCAGCGCCTCGAACCCGGCGAGGTCCGTCACCTCGCTCGGCGGCCCGACCTGCGCGCCGCCGAAGGCCGACTGCTGCGGCTCGAGGAACGACACCGGACCGGACGCGGGCCGCGGCTGGGCGATCGCTCGCTGCGGCTCCTCCCACGAGTCGTCCGCCTCGTCGAGGTCGTCGTCCTCCTCCTCCGACCAGGCGGTCCAGGCCTGCGCGCGCGACTGCGGAGCCGCGCTGGAGAAGGTGAGCGCGTCGTCGCCGCGGGGCTCGTCGTAGGAGCGCGGCGGCTCGGACGCGGGCGCGGGCGCGGGCGCGGCGTCACGCACCGGGATCGCGATGGTGGGCTCCGGCGAGTAGGGCTCGTCGTAGTAGTCGTCGTCGTACTGCTGCCCGTACTGCCCCTGCTGGGCGTGGCCCTGCTCGTAGGCCGCGTACTCGTCGAACTCCGGCTGCGCGGGCTCGGGGCGGCGCTCGGCGAAGAGGTCGGCCGGCAGCCCGTCCTCGCGCTGCCCGGCGGCCTCGCGGCGGCGCAGCTCGCGACGGGAGAAGCCGTGGTCGGCGGTCTGCTGGGGCGCCGCCTGCTCATCGAAGACGCCGGCGGGGAACGCCGAGGCCTCGAAGGCCGGCGGACGCTGCTGCGGCGTCCGCACGGTGTCGGCGGGGCCGGTCTGCGCCCGGCGGCGCAGCAGCGCCTCGCGGACCCGGTCCATGGTCTCAGGCATCGCACCGGCCTCGGGAGCGCGTGCGTCCCGCGTCGCCTCGGGCTGCGCACCCCGCGTCAGCGCCCGCCAGATGTCCTGCGTGTCGCCGACGGCGAAGTCCTGGTCAGGGGTGAAGTCGCTGCTGAAGTCGTGCGCCTCGAAGTCGACCACGCCCGAGGGGTGCGGCGGCTTCTCGAGCATCGTCTCGGCCGCCCGGCGCTCGGCCTCGCGCGCCTCGCGGCGGCTCAGCGGCCGTCCCGAGGGGTCGGCTCCGCCTCGAGCGAATGGGCTCCCGATGGGCTCGTCCTGCCACGACGTCATGCTTCGCTCCTGTACAGCCGGTGCTTGCTGATGTACTGAACCACACCGTCGGGGACGAGGTACCAAACCGGGGCGCCGTGTCGCACACGCGCCCGGCAGTCCGTCGACGAGATGGCGAGTGCGGGCACCTCGAGCACGCTCAGGTGCTCGGCGGGCAGGCCCGCGGTGTCCATCACGTGCCCGGGGCGGGTGACCGCGACGAAGTGGGCGAGCCCCCACAGCTCGTCCAGGTCCTTCCAGGACACGATCTGCGCGATCGCGTCGGCGCCCGAGATGAAGAACAGGTCGGCGTCCGGGTGCTGCGCGGTGAGGTCGCGCAGCGTGTCGACCGTGTACGTCGTCCCGCCGCGCTCGATGTCGACCCTGCTCGTGGTGAATCGGGGGTTCGAAGCGGTCGCGACCACCGTCATCAGGTAGCGGTGCTCGGCGGCGGTGACGGGCGTCTTGTGCCAGGGCTGCCCGGTCGGCACGAAGACGACCTCGTCGAGGGCGAAGACCCGCGCGACCTCGCTCGCCGCGACCAGGTGACCGTGGTGGATGGGGTCGAACGTGCCGCCCATCACGCCGATGCGACGGCGGACGCCGGGCGGCGTCTCCTCCCCCACCTCGTCCGGGGTCAGTGCCCCTGACCCTGGCCGGCGCCGCGCGTGCGGCCCTTGTCCGCGTGGCGGTGCGCGACGTCCCGGTACGACCAGGTGACGGCGCCGAGCAGCAGGAACACGCCGACCGCGATCAGCGGGAAGATGACGCTCGGCGCGACGAGCTCGTGGTGCTCGGCCGAGGCCAGCACGAGCGCGGGCAGCATCGACATCGACGTCCTCCATCCCTGCCGCGGCATGCGTCGCGGCTCGACAAGTGTAGGGCTCGGCTCAGGGTCGCGTCTGGCCCGTGCCGCGCACGAGCCACTTCGTGCTCGTCAGCTCGGACAGCCCCATCGGGCCGCGGGCGTGCAGCTTCTGCGTCGAGATCCCGACCTCCGCCCCGAAGCCGAACTCGCCGCCGTCGGTGAAGCGGGTCGAGGCGTTCACCATCACCACCGCGGAGTCGACCTCGGCGAGGAACCGCTCGGCCGACGCCAGGTCGGCCGTGACGATCGACTCGGTGTGGTGGGTGGACCAGCGGGCGATGTGCGCGATCGCGGCGTCCAGGTCGTCGACGACGCCGACCGCGAGGTCCATCGACCCGTACTCCGCCGCCCAGTCCTCGTCGGTGGCCGCCTCGAGCCCGTCGACGACCCGGCGCGTGCGGTCGTCCGCGTGGACGGTCACCCCGGCCGCGGTCAGGGCGCCGAGCACGGGCGGCAGCAGCCGCTCCGCCGCGTCCGCGTGCACGAGCAGGGTCTCGACGGCGTTGCAGACCCCGACCCGCTGGGTCTTCGCGTTCAGCACGATCCCGGTGGCCATCGCCTCGTCCGCAGAGGCGTCGAGCACGATGTGGACGACGCCCGCGCCCGTCTCGATGACCGGCACCTTCGACTGCTCCACCACCGCCTGGATCAGCCCGGCGCTGCCCCGCGGGACGAGCACGTCGACGAGCCCGCGCGCCCGCATCAGCTCCGCGGCGCCGTCCCGTCCGAACTCGTCGATGGTCTGCACGGCGTCGGCGGGCAGCCCCGCCTCGGCGAGGGCGTCCTGCAGCACGGCCACGAGCGCCTCGTTCGAGTGCTGCGCGGCGGTGCCGCCGCGCAGCACGACGGCGTTGCCGCTCTTCAGCGCGAGCGCCGCGATGTCGACGGTGACGTTCGGCCGCGCCTCGTAGATCGCGCCGACAACACCGAACGGCACCCGCACCTGCGTCAGCTGCAGGCCGTTCGCGAGCGCGCCGCCGCGGACCACGCCGCCGACGGGATCCGGCAGCTGCGCGACCGCGAGCACCGCGTCGGCGAGCCGCGCCACGCGGCGCTCGTCGAGGCTCAGCCGGTCCACGAGCCCGGCCGCCATGCCGGCGGCCCGCGCCGCCTCGAGGTCGCGGGCGTTCGCGGCGACGACCTCGGCCGAGCGGGCCAGCAGGGCGGCGGCGATCGCTTCGAGCCCCCGGTCCTTCTGCAGCGTCGTCGCGGTCGCGAGCCGCACGGAGGCCGCCTTCGCGGCGCGGAACCGGCCCTCGGCGGTGGGCGCGGCGGCGGGGGCGAGCACGTCCGTCATGCCCCGGGATCCTACCGACGGGGTCCTGATACCGACAGGCCGGGCCGGCCGACCGGGCTCGGCCGGCGCAGCGGTCAGCGGACGGGCTCGAACCAGGTGCCGACGCGCTCGCCCGCGAGCGCGGACGAGACGCGGTCCGTCGCCGTCAGCAGCACCGCGATGCCGGCGTCCGCGGCGAGCCGCGCGGCCGACAGCTTGGTGACCGCGCCGCCGGTGCCGACCCCGGTGTCCGACTCGCCCGCGACGACGCCGGCGAGCGGGTCCCCCGCCGCGACGAAGGGGATCCGCTCCGCACCGGGCTCCCCCGGCGGTCGCGTGTAGAGGGCGTCGACGTCGGACAGCAGCACGAGCAGGTCCGCGCCGATCAGCCGTGCGACGAGCGCCGCCAGCCGGTCGTTGTCGCCGAAGCGGATCTCGTGGGTCGCCACCGTGTCGTTCTCGTTCACGATCGGCAGGATCCGCAGGTGCAGCAGCGTGTCGAGCGCGCGCTTCGCGTTCTCCCGGTGCGCCTCGTCGTCGATGTCGCCGGCGGTCAGCAGCACCTGCCCGGCCGTGATGCGGAACGGGTCGAGCCGCTCCTGGTAGCGGTGCACGAGCAGGCTCTGCCCGACGGCCGCCGCCGCCTGCTGCACGGCGAGGTCGGTCGGCCGCTCGTCGAGCCGCAGGTAGGGCAGGCCCGTCGCGATCGCCCCGGAGGAGACGAGCACCACCTCGGCGCCGCGGGCGTGCGCGCCGGCGAGGGCCTCGACGAGCGGGGCGATCTGCCCGGCGCGGGGCCCGCTGATGGAGGACGACCCGACCTTGACGACGATCCGGTGCGCGACCTCGATCTGCTCGGGCCCCGCGGGCGCCGTCACGAGTCGCGCTCGCGCACGGCCCGCTCGCCGAGTCGCTCGCGCTCCAGCTCGTCTCGGGCGGCCGTCTTCGCGTCCATCCGCTCCCGGTACCCCTCGCGGCGCTGCGCCGTGGTGCGACGGTCGGAGCCGCCGATGCGGGCGTCCGTGCCGCGGGGCGCGGTCACCAGCTCGGCGACCGACGAGAGCGTCGGCTCCCAGTCGAACACCACGCCGTCGCCCGCCCCGATCACCACGGTGTCGCCCGCGCGGGCGCCCGCCTCGAACAGCGACTCCTCGACGCCCAGCTTCGCGAGCCGGTCGGCCAGGTAGCCGATCGCCTCCTCGTTCTGGAAGTCGGTCTGCTGCACCCAGCGCTCCGGCTTGCCGCCGAGCACCCGGTAGAACGGCTCGGTCCCGCCCTCGAACCGCACCGTGAACCCCTGCTCGTCGACGGCGCGGGGTCGGATCACGATGCGCGGCGCGGCGATCTCGGCGGCCCGGCTCTCGCGGTCCTCCTCGACGAGCGCGGCGAGGGCGTAGGACAGCGGCGGCAGCCCCTCGTGGCTCGCGGCCGACACCGCGAAGACGCGGAAGCCGCGCTCCTCGAGGTCCGGCCGCACGAGCTCGGCGAGGTCGCGCGCGTCCGGCGAGTCCATCTTGTTCAGCGCGATCAGCTGCGGTCGGTCGATCAGCGGCACCTCGCCGGCCGGCACCGGGTACGCCGCGAGCTCCGCGCGGATCACGTCGAGGTCCGTGAGCGGGTCGCGGCCGGGGTCGATGGTCGCGCAGTCGATCACGTGCACGATGACGCTGCAGCGCTCGATGTGCCGGAGGAAGTCGAGCCCGAGGCCGCGCCCCTCGCTCGCCCCCTCGATGAGCCCCGGCACGTCGGCGATCATGTAGCGGGTGCCGCCGGCCTCGACGACGCCGAGGTTCGGCTGCAGCGTCGTGAAGGGGTAGTCCGCGATCTTCGGACGGGCCGCGCTCATGGCGGCGATCAGGCTCGACTTGCCGGCGGAGGGGAAGCCGACGAGCGCGACGTCCGCGATCGTCTTCAGCTCGAGGCGCACGTCCCGCTGCTCGCCGTCGGTGCCGAGCAGGGCGAAGCCGGGCGCCTTGCGCTTGGGCGTCGCGATCGCGGCGTTGCCGAGGCCGCCGCGGCCGCCCGCCGCCGCGACGAAGCGCATGCCGGCCTCGCTGAGGTCGGCGAGCGGCTCACCGTCGGCGTCGGTGACCACCGTGCCGATCGGGACGGGCAGCTCGAGCTGCTCCGCGTCCGCGCCGGAGCGCAGGTCGCCGGCGCCGGCGGCGCCGTTGCCGGAGGACCGGTGGGGGCCGCGGTGGTAGCCGAGCAGCGTCGTGACCTGCGGGTCGGCGACGAGCACGATGTCCCCGCCGTCCCCGCCGTTGCCGCCGTCGGGGCCGGCCAGCGGCTTGAACTTCTCGCGCCGGATGGACACGCAGCCGTTGCCGCCCCGGCCCGCGGCCAGGTGCAGCGTCACCGCATCGACGAACGTCGCCACGACTCCTCCTCCTTCATGCGGAAACGGGCGGGTCCCGAAGGATCCCGCCCGTTGCCGTCAGTGCTCGTGTCAGGCGGAGGCCTCCGCCGGGACCGCCACGATGTTGACGACCTTGCGGCCGCCCTTGGCGCCGAACTGCACCGAGCCCGCCTCGAGGGCGAACAGGGTGTCGTCGCCGCCCCGGCCGACGTTCGCGCCGGGGTGGAAGTGCGTGCCGCGCTGGCGGACGATGATCTCGCCGGCCTTCACGACCTGGCCGCCAAAGCGCTTCACGCCGAGCCGCTGCGCGTTGGAGTCGCGACCGTTGCGGGTCGAGCTCGCGCCCTTCTTGTGTGCCATGCGGGGGCCTCCTCAGCCGATCGCGGTGATGCGGACGCGGCTCAGCTCCTGGCGGTGGCCCTGGCGCTTCTTGTAGCCGGTCTTGTTCTTGAACTTCTGGATGACGATCTTCTTGCCGCGGGTGTGGCCCAGCAGCTCGCCCGTCACCGTCACCTTGGCGAGGTCGTCGGCCGCGTGCGTCACGGTCTCGCCGTCGACGAGCAGCACCGGCGCGAAGGTGACGCTGCCGTCCTCGCCCGCCTTCTGACGGTCGACGGTCAGCACGGTGCCGACCTCCACCTTCTCCTGGCGCCCACCGGCGCGCACGATCGCGTACACCATCTCGTCAGCCTCAATCCCACGTCTGGAGCACCGGGCGCCGGCCTGCACGGGTCCGTGCGGCGCGACCGGTTCGAGTCGTTCGGAGCGTCACCGGCCACGCGAGATCGCGGCGGACGCACCGACCCGCAAGGTTAGCGCATCCGAGCAGCAGCGGCCACCCGGCCGGGGTGCTGCACGATGACGGGATGACGGTGCTGGTCGACACCCCGATGTGGCCCGCGCACGGACGGCTCTGGGCGCACCTCGTCAGCGACGCCTCGCTGGACGAGCTGCACGCGTTCGCCCGGCGCGCGGGCCTGCCTCCGCGCGGCTTCGACCGCGACCACTACGACGTGCCGGCCGAGCGCGTGCCGGATCTGGTCGCCCAGGGCGCGGAGGCGGTGTCGGCGGGCGAGCTGACCCGCCGCCTCATCGCCTCCGGCCTCCGCGTGCGCGCCCGCGACCGCCGCTGACGCACCGCGGCTCCGGTGCGCGCTCGCCGGGTCGGGCGCGTGTTCGTGGGATCCGGTGCCCGCTCGTCGGGTCCGGTACGCCTCACGACCTGCTGGGTGCACCGCATCCGCCGAGGACGCACCGCATCCGACAGCCGTCGCCGCAGCCGCAGCCGCAGCCGCAGCCGCGAGGGGTCTCGCGGATCCGCAGTTCCTGCACGACACGACGTGCCGATCGCGTCGGGCACGGCGTGTCGGGCCGGTTCTCGCGGATCCGCGGAAGTTCTGCGGATCCGCGAGAGGACGGGTCAGTCCTCGCCGGCGGTGAGGGTGCTCGTCGTCACGCGGCGGCTGCGGCGCCGGCCCTGACCCGCGGCCTTCGGCTGCGGCAGCGAGTCGAGGACGCTGCCGAGCAGGTCCTCCGCCTCGCGCCGAGGGAGGCGCGCCGGCGCGTCCCGCTGGGGCTCGGGCAGGTCGATGGCGGGCCCGGCGGGCGCCTCCGACCGCTGCTCCTCGGCCGGCGCCTCCGGGCGCTCCTCGGCCGCACGGCCCGGCGCCTCGGCCGCGGGCTCGCGGGAGGGC